>JACQHM010000058.1 GCA_016199025.1 Candidatus Methylomirabilota bacterium
AGGGGCGGGTTTTAAACCCGCCCCTACGAGCCCATGATCCATTCCTCGCCCCCCTCCCACACCTCTTCAGCGTTTGTCCTGCCGTTGCGGGACGATGGCTGACCGGCTAGAGTCCGGTCAATTCCGCGCTGACCTGCCACAAGCGTTGGGCTGCCGTCGAGTCGTAGGATTCTTTGGAAGACGGGACCGCTTGGTTCTTCACGAAATACCTGCCCGTGAGGCCCTCCACCTCTGGCGAGGTCGCCAGATAGATGATCGTCTGCGCCCCTTGTTCCGGGCTGAGGGCCGCCACGTGCAGCACCCGCCAGAGCAGGGCCTGGACCCCTCGGTTATTTCTGCCGAAATTCGTCGCCACAAACCCAGGGTGCACGGCGTTCGCCGTGATGCCGCTCCCCTCTAGGCGCCGCGCCAGTTCGTAGGTGAAGAGGAGGTTCGCGAGTTTCGACTGGGCATAGGCTCGCCAGCCGCTGTAGCGCTGCGCCCCTTGTAAGTCGGCAAAGTTGATCTGCGCTCCCCGATGAGCCTCCGAGGAAACATTCACGATGCGGGCTGGCAGATTGGCTCTGAGGGTGTCGAGGAGCAGGTTGGTGAGCAGAAAGTACCCGAGATGGTTGAGGGCAAACGTCATTTCAAGGCCGTCGAGGCTCAGCAGGCGCCGGGTGAAGAGCGCCCCGGCGTTGTTCACCAGCACCTCCAGGCGTGGAAAGCGGGTCTGAACCTCGCTGGCCAGTCGGCGCACCTGCGCTTGGACTGACAGATCAGCGACGAGCAATTCGACGGCCGGGTTGCCTGTCTCCTGTTGGATGTGGCGCACCGTGGCGGCCCCACGATCAGCATTGCGGCCGACGACGATGACCCTTGCCCCTTGCTGGGCCAGGGCGCGGGCGGTGACGAGGCCGAGGCCCGAGGTGGCACCGGTGACCATGGCGACCTTGCCGTGCATCAACTGCGGAGGGGTTGCCATGTCGCGTACCCTTTCTCGCGGTTTCGTCTCTTGTCAGCGGGGCGCATCGTCTGGGGGCGTTTTTTAGATGCGGCCATCTGTCGTGCCTCTAGTGTGCGATGGCTGCCCCATCGTCTTTGTCGCACATTATAAAGATTGCGTCATCCTGACGCAATCGGAGAATTCCCCGGGATAGAAAATCAAGGGGTTAGAAGGGGTGGGGGAGGGGAAGTGTCGTACTTTTCCAGGGAAGGCGACAACCTGGATCACAAAGAGAAAGGCGCCCATCGGAGATAATGAACGCCTTCAAGAAACGAATCGCCTTGGTCTGACGCGGACGTGGCCATCTAACGCCGATGCTCAGCCGTCGCTTTTCAGCGATCAGTCTGAAGCGACGGGTTAGGCATTAACCTGCTATGGGAAATAGGTGTTAACAACTGCACCGTAAACCAACTATGAGATCTACTGCCCGCAATGCGTGCAGTCTATCTCGTTAAGCTCTCCCAACCGTTGAAGGTGAAATCGCAAGTAATATCCAGCACTTACAAGAACTTTGTTAAGCCTGTTCTCCTCGACATACACCGCGGATCTCGCAGTATATCCTCATATCAGCCCGCAGCCTAATCCGGCGAGACCAGCAACGGACATCCCCGTAACTGCTGGTGAGCTTATTGGAGCTGCTATTTCCGGTCAAGCGTTTTCTGGAGGCCCCAAACCCTGAAGCCAGGGAATGGAGATCCGTGAAGGACAGTCCATCAACTTGGCGTCCTAAATCTTTCGCAAAATAGAGCAAAAGACGACCTCAACCAAGCCAGACAGCCAGAGCCGTCCTAGGGAGGACTGATGGCTGATGGCTGATGGCTGATTTAGGAGCCCATGATCCACTCCTCGCCCCCTTCCCACACCTCCTTCTTCCAGATGGGGACGATCTCTTTGACCCGTTCAATGCCGTAGGCACAGGCCTCCAAGGCCTCCCTCCGATGGGGGGCAGAGACGGCCACGATGACACTCGCCTCCCCGATCTCCAGGCGCCCCATTCGGTGCACGATGGCCACCTCCTCGACGGGCCATCGGGCCTTGATCGCCTCGGCGATCTCCCGCATTTTGTCCTCGGCCATTTCTTGATAAGCCTCATATGCCAAATAGAGGACGTTCCGCCCCCGACTCGGTTCTCGCACAATCCCCACAAAGAAGGCCACCGCTCCACAGCTCGGGCGGGAGACGGCTTTGAGGAGGGGATCCAGGAAAAGGGGGGTCTCTGTCACCTCGATGAACATGTCTTTAGCCTCCACTCACAGGCGGGATGAGGGCAATCTCGTCCCCTTCAGAGAGGGCTTGCTCCCGTTTCGCGTACTCCCGATTGATGGAGAGGAGGAGGAAAGGGGCTAATTCGTTGAGTTTAGGGAACTCCCCGGCAAGCTTTTCAAAGAGATCGGCGGCCGTCGCTCCCTCTTCGAGATCCACCACGAGCTCCCTTCGCCCAACTGCATCCCTCGCCGCTGCGAACAATTTGATGGTAACCTTCATACGACCCTCAGCCCCTAGCCCCTGAGAGGGGCTCTGGTATTGGGGTGAACGACTGTTAATTCTTATTGTAAAATCAATAGGTTGTCTTTACTAGGCTATGGTGATACTGTAACATGTCCTGAGAGACCCTGTCAACAACAGGAAAAAGTCGGTGTTACACGGCATCCTTGAAAGTTTCCCCTTGACCTCCTCTCATCACTGTGTTACTAAAAGGTTAACCTACCCCCTTTGGAGGGGCGGCGAAGGAGCCCGGCAGACGGATGCTCATCAAAATCCTGGCCAGCTCGAAAAAGGAGAAGGAACGGTTCCTTGAACAACTGACGAAACTTCTCCTCGACGAGCTTGGCTACTTCGACTTCCGCCCTCGCGTCCACGAGTCTGGAACCGACCTCGAGCTCAGGGCCAAACACAAAGTCACCCTTACCCCCCTCTACTGCCGCGTCAAGGCCACCCCGCGGGCGGTCGGTGTTGAACAGCTCAGGCGGATCTTCGCCCGCTATCAGATGGAGCGGATGAAGACCAAGAAGCTCACCGGCCTGTTCCTTTCCTTCTCAGGATTCCACCAGACGGCCAAAGAGTGGTACAACCACCTGGGGGCGGAGGCAAGGGGCAGCTTCCACCTTCTCGGCGAAGACAAGGCCCATGCCTTGGCCAGGCGGTTGAAGCTGGTCGGATCCTTGGATGCCATCGACGCCGCTGTCCATGCCCGAATCCAAGCAGATCTCGGCCCCCGCTACCTCGCCATCCTTGACGGCCGCTTCTACTGGGTCCAGCTCGTCTACCGCAGGACCAAAGCGACCGGCTTCTTCGTCCTGGACGCCTTTGGTGAGCCTACGTCCGCTCACCTAGCGAAAGAGATCAAGAAGCTAGACAGTACCCTCTTAGGGAAGTGGCTCATCGACTTAGCGGCCCGGGAGAAGGTCCTTTTAAGCCTCACGGATACCAGTCAGAAGGATGTGGAAGTCCTGGCCAAGGAGACCAAGGAACCTCTCACAACGTTAAGAGATGTCATGCCGACCCTCTTCCAGGAGAGACTCCTGGTCGTTCAGGCGGGGGCCCCTCCCCGGTGGCGGCACGATAAATATTCCCTCCGCCAGGACTTCCAGGTCTTCCTCATCCTCGCCCGCCAACTGTTAGAGGGGTCCCACCGCTTCAGGTTTCTCAACTCCCGGTTCGCCACTCAGGCCCTCTCTTCCGGGCTCATCCCTTACCTCGAACGGAGGTTCCACTTGAAACCTTCTGACCAAGAACGGACGGGGCTTCCACACCTCCTCGCCATCTCCCCTTCCGCATTGGCCTTCAGCCTCTTCGGCCCCAACGAGGCCTATCTCCAGACATGGCGGGAGCTGGAGACAAAACCCCTGCCCAACGCCGAGCGGGAGCGGTGGCGGGCGTTCTATCAGGCCCGCCTCTACGGGGAGTTCCTGCTCCGGTTCCTGACAGATGCTCAGCATCCCCACTTCGGCGAGCTCTTGACCAACAAGGGGATCAAAGTCTCCCTCCTCCGGGCCTCGGCCAAAGCGGCTAACCCCCATGTCCTCTTCTTCTCCCTCCACTCAGAGCCTTCTCCCATTGAGGCCTTGAAACATGGGCCGCACCTCCCCCCTCCTGATCCCGAGGTTGCCATGGAGCACGGCATGTCCCTCCTGCACATGCAGGAATATCCCTATGCTCTGGAGCTGATTGAGATGGCTCTGAAGGAGCTACGGGACCCAGCGAAACTGGCCGTCGCCTGGAACGGCAAAGGGGTTTGCCTTCTCTCCCAGAGGCGCTACGCCGAGGCTATCCACTGCTTCAACGAATCCCTCCGGTATGACAACAATGTCCCGTCGGCATGGCTCCACAAGGCGATCTGTCTGAAAGGGCTTGGGGACACCCAAGGGGCCCTCCGCTGCTGCCAGCGGGCGTTGGAGATTGATCCCACCTACAAAGAGGCCAAGGCGTTCCTTGAGACCTTCTGAAGGGTAAGCGCTAAGCTGTAAGCTGCAACCTCCAATCGTAAAGGCTCTTCTGTCCGTCGCTCGCCCTTTGAAGTTGACCCATGAGGAGAAGAGATGATCACCTTCGAATACCGCTACGACATCATCCCGGAGAGACGGGAGGAGTTCCTCAAGTGGGCTAGGGAACAGGCTATGCCGATCTGGGTGAAGATGCCCGAGGTGAAGGGTTTCCGGGTCTATGACGAAATCCTGCTCGGTTCCCCCCATAGAATCGTCCAGATCGATGTGGAGGACCTAGGTACCCTCGGCCGGCTCCTCGCCAACCCAGAGGTCCGGCAGATCGTCGAGAGGCTCAGGGCCTTCACGACGAACCTGAGCGAATCCTTCTTAACTCTGGTCTTCTCTAAGTGAAGGGGGAAGATTAGGCCTCGCCCCAGAGGGAGAAGGCCGCGAAGCCGAGGAGGATGATCCCTCCCGCGAGAAGGAAGATCGGGGGAAATCCAAGGAAGTGGGCGATCACGCCGAAGGTAAAACTTCCAACGGCGCTACCGAGAAGAATGGCTGCACTGAAGGCCCCTAGCACCTTTCCCCTTCCCTTCTCCCCTGTCAGATCCACGACCAGCGCGCTTAACGCCGGATACAGAAGCCCATGGGCCCCTCCGATCAAAAGGCCGATGGCCCGTAAGGCGAACCAAGGCCGGGGGTAGGAGAGCCAGAGGTTTCCCAATGCCTGCATGATGAGAGCGGGTAGGATCACCCGCCTTCGCCCGAAGCGGTCCGAGAGCCTCCCCCCGAAGAATCTGACCCCAATCGCTGCCAGGGTATAGAAGATGTAGAAGGGACCGATCCGGCCTAGGTCAAGGGCCTTGGCATAAGGGGGAAGGAAGACGAACACCGTCCCCAATCCTAAGCCAAAGCTAAAAGAGACCATGAGAGGAACCAGGAGGCGCCTGCGACTCAAGAACCGATCCGAGGCAGGCTCAGGAGCAAGAGCCGAAGCCTTCTCTGGGTCCCTAAGGGACAGAGACACCCCTAACGTGACAGCGGCTAGGGCGGCAGTGACGAGGAAAAACGGCCGGTAACCGAAGGCCTCGATGATCAGCTCCCCCGTCGCCGGGGCGGCAGCGATAGTGACCAGCCCTGAGATCCCAAAAATGCCCATCGCCTCCCCCCTTCGCCCCGGCGGGGCGAGTTCGGCGATGAACGTGAAGTTGGCGATGAAGAAGGCCGAATAGCCGAAGCCCTGGAGGAATCGGAGGAAGAGGAAGTGGGCACCAAGATGTTTGAGAAACCAAAGCCCGATGAGGCAACAAGGGCCGAGGCGGCTCCTATGACCATGAACCACCGACGCCCGAGCCGGTCGATGACGACCCCCGCCAAGGGCTGCATGAAGATGGCAGCCAGTTGATACATCCCCATGATCCCGCCGATCTGGGCTTCAGTTCCCCCCAGGTCCTTGATGTAGAGGGGAAGGAGATTAAAGGCGTTGATATTGGAAAAGAAGAGAAAATTGGCGAAGGAGGCGACTAAGAAATCCCTTGTGTAAAGCGTAGGCTTGTTCATGGATTTTGGACTTGCCTTCTCATGCGCCGGAGGTATACTTAAAAGGCAAGCCTCCACTGGAAGCTTCCGGCTGAACGCTTGCCTTACAGACGGGAGAAGCGCCAGCGGCTGGAAAAGCCTCTCGAGTGGGAACGGGAAGGGGGAGCGGAAGGAACATGAGACAGGAAATCCCCCGTAAGGAGGTGATGGGTGATGGCGACGACAGCCTACGTGTTGATTGACGCGGCAGCGGACAAGACCAAAAACGTGCTGGGGAAACTTTCGAAGGTCAAGGGGGTGAAATCCTTCCACGCCGTCACCGGGCCCTACGATATCATCGTCGTGGTCGAGGCGGAGGACGTCAAGGCCCTAGGGGAGGTCGTCCTGTCAAAGATCCGAACCATCGACGGCGTGGCCAAGACCATGACCTGTGTAGCCGTCGAGGCCTAACCGCCCTCTCGTCTCAACCCTTCCCTTTCCACTCCCCTTTCGCAAAGGCCACAGCCAGGTTCACCAGGGTCCGGACACCAACCCCTGTCGCCCCCTTTGGGGTGTACCCCTTGTCGCTCTCGGCCATGGAGGTCCCGGCGATGTCTAGATGGACCCAGGGGGTATCCTCAACGAAGTTGGCCAGGAACCTGGCCGCCGTGATTGCCCCGCCCTTTCGTCCCCCCACGTTTTTCAGATCGGCGACGTCCGATTTGATCTGCTCGTTGTACTCTTCATCCATAGGCATGGGCCAGATCTTCTCCCCCGCTTCCTCCCCTGCCTTGACGACCTGATCGATGAAGCCCTGATCGTTGCCGAAAGCCCCCGTCCTGATGGACCCCAGGGCAACGACGCAGGCCCCGGTCAGGGTTGCGACATCCACAATCCTGGAGACCCCCAGGCTTCTGGCGTAACAGAGGGCGTCGGCCAAGATCAGCCTCCCCTCGGCGTCGGTGTTGATCACCTCGATGGTCTTGCCGTTCATGGCCCGGACGACATCCCCCGGTCGCTGGGCCGTACCGCTGGGGAGGTTCTCGGTAGCCGGGATGATGGCGGTGACGTTGACGGGAACGCCCAGCTCGGCGACGGCCTTGATGGCGGCGATGACGGCAGCCCCCCCGGCCATATCCCCCTTCATCGCCTCCATCCCCTCCGAGGGCTTGATGGAGATCCCGCCCGAATCGAACGTGATCCCCTTCCCGACGAAGCCGAGATGAGGCCCATCCTCCTTGCCCCCTTTATAGCGGAGCACGATGAGTCGGGGCGGCTGCTGGCTCCCCTGGGCGACCCCCCAAAAGGCCCCCATCCCCAGGCCCCTGATCTCCTCAGGGCCCAGGATCTGGCACTCCAGACCAAGGGAGTCGGCCACCTCCCGGGCTCTCTCCGCCATGACGATGGGGGTCATGACGTTGGCCGGCTCATTCACCAGGTCCCTGGCCAAGTTCGTCGCCTGGGCCAGGATCCGCCCGGTCCCCACTCCTTCCTCCAAGGCCTTGATCCGCCCCGTTTCCCGTTCCAGGATGACGACCTCCTGGATCTCCTTGTGGTTCTCCTCCTTTTTGTACTTGGTGAACGCGTAGAGGCCCAGAAGCACCCCCTCGGCAATGGCTTGGACGGAGCGCTTCAGATCCAGGCCACCGATCCCCGCTCCGTGGACAATGGTCCCCACCTTTTTGGTTCCAGCCTTCTTCAACGTCTTCAGGGCCTCGGCGGAGACCGATCGGCCCCGGTCCAGCGTGAACTGCTCCTGCTTCCCCAGGCCGATCACGAGGACCAGGCGGGTGGGGAGCTTGCCAAAGGTGTGGAGGAGGAGTTTCTCGTGAAGCTTCCCCCTCAGCTCCCCGTTGGCAATGGCCTTTTGGATGGCCCCGTCCAACGCCCGATCCACCGCCCCCGTGGCCCCTCCAGGCTTCTCAACCCCCTCGAAGAGGTTCACCACTAAAGCGTCACCCTCGTAGGTTAAGATGTCCCTCCGCTCAACCCGGATCTCCACCGCCAAACACCCCCAGAGAAGACAGAGACAGAGATAGAGAGAAGGAAAGGAACGGAAGCCACTCTATCTCTATCCCTGTCTCTATCTCCTAATAGGAATTGATGAGCTCCTCCACCCTCGGATCGTAGGGTTTGAAGGGATCCTTGCAGAGAATGGTCCGCTGGTACCGGTCGTTCAACTTCAAATAGCTCCAGCCCACGTCATAAGACTTGTTCTTCTCTTGGGCGAACTTGATGAAGTCGCTCCTGATCTTGGCCCGGGTTGTCTGGGGGGGGGTGGTCATGGCGTTCTCAATGATCTCATCGGAGATCAGCCGCTCCACCAAGCCATCCCTGATGAGGAGATAATACAGCCCCCTGGTCCGTTTGATATTGTGATATTGGAGGTCCAGCATGAAGACCCGGGGATCGTCGAAGGAGATCTCTTTCCGCTCGCAATATTTGGTAATGAGCTCGTGTTTGATCACCCAGTCTAGCTCCCGGGAAAGAGAGAAGGGGTCGTCCTCAAGCCTGGTCAGGACATACTCCCACCTGTCCAGGATGTCCTTCGTCTGGGGGGACATGTCCTGCCCCTGGTAGTAGGAGAGGGCCATCTCCAGGTAGCCCTGCTGGACCTCGACCGCTGTCAGCTCCTTTCCCCTTTTCAGTCGCACCCGCCGCCGACACGAGATGTCGTGGGAGATCTCCTTGATGGCCCGGACCGGGTCCTCCAGGGAGAAGTCCCGCTTGATGTAGCCATCCTCCACCATGGAGAGGACCAGGGCCGTCGTCCCGACCTTGAGATGCGTCACGAACTCGGACATATTGGAGTCTCCGACGATGACATGGAGCCTGCGATACTTCTCCTCGTCAGCGTGGGGCTCATCCCGGGTGTTGATGATCCCCCGGGAGCTGGTCGTGGCCCCGGAGATCTCTTGGTAGATGTGCTGGGCGCGTTGGGAAAGGTAATAGTGGTTCCCCATCCGGGTCTTCAGGATCTTCCCGGCTCCGGCATAAACCTGGCGGGTGACGAAGAAAGGGATGAGCTGCTCGGCCAATTTGTGGAAGTTGACGGAGCGCTCCACCAGGTAGTTCTCATGACAGCCGTAGGTGTTCCCCACGGAGTCGGTGTTGTTCTTGAAGACGTAGATCTCGCAGTAGATACCGTTCTCCCGGAGCTTCCGCTCGGCCGAGAGGAGCAGATCCTCAAGGTGCCGCTCCCCTGCTTTGTCGTGGGCAACCAGGTCAAGGATGTCATCGCACTCGGGGGTGGCGTACTCCGGGTGGCAGCCCGTGTCCTGGTAGAGCCTGGCCCCGTTCCTCAAGAAATCGTTGGTCCCCCGCTGCTTGGAGACCACCTTCTCGAAGAGGTAGCCCAGGGCACTCTCCACCGAGAGGCTCACCCGCCCTCCCGCCGAGGAGGAGATGAGACCGTATTCGTTTTCGAGTCCGAAAATCCGACGCTTCATCGTTCGCGGAATGGTTACCCTTCAGAAGGTTCTTCCAGGATCCCTTGGAGTTCGCTCGCCGAGGGGCGTCTAAACTTGCGGCCCGAGCGCTTCCGATCGAGGATCGCCACCTCCAGGTTCTGGGGCTTCACCTTTTGGCTTGCCGCCGCCTCCAAGGCCTTGACGGAGAGCTTCAGGGCCGCCTCGAACGACTGATCCTTCTGGTACTTGTCCCGGAGGTAGACCTTCAATTCCTCAGCCTGCCCCCCGATGGCGGCGAAACCCGTCTCGTCTCCAATGGACCCGTCGAAGGAGATCCGGTAGAGCTCAGAAGGGTCCCCCTCGTCCCCGACCTGGACGACCAGGATCTCCACCTCCAAAGGCTTCAGCTCCTGGCTGAAGATGTTGCCGATGGTCTGGGAGTAGGCGTTGGCCAAGGATTTGGCCGTCACATCCTCCCGGCCATAGGAATACCCTTTGATATCAGCGTAGCGGATCCCAGCCTTCCGAAGATTCTCGAACTCACCATACTTCCCCGCCCCGGCGAAGGCGATCTTGTCATAGATCTCAGAGATCTTGTTCAGGGAGGCGCTGGGGTTCTCGGCCACGAGGAGGATGCCGTCGGCGTACTCCATGGTGATGATAGATTTCCCCTTGGCAATCCCCTTCCGGGCATACTCCGCCTTATCCTGCATCATCTGTTCAGGGGAGACGTAATAGGGCAACACGGCCTCCTCACCCCCTCCGCCGCTTCTCGAGGATCGCCTCGTAGATCCCGCGGACCCTCTCCTCTTCTACATCCCGAATCCCCTCCTTCGTCACCACCTTCACCGTGGGGAAGATCCCCCGGACAAAGTCTGGACCGGCGGTCCCCAGGTCCTCCTCCGCAGCGTCGTAGAGGGCCTCCATGGCGACGCGGAGAGCCTCCTCTTCATCCATGGCCGCCCGGTAGAGCTTCTTCATCGTCGCCCTGGCGTGCATCCCGCCGGAGCCTGTGGCGTAGTACTCCGCCTCCTCGTAGCGGCCTCCTGTCAGATCGTACTTGTAGATCTTCCCCTCGTCCTTCCGGAGATCATACCCCACGAAGATGGGAATGACGATCAGACCCTGCATGGCGGCCGGGAGGTTCGCCTTCACCATCTGGGCCAACTTGTTGGCCTTCCCCTCCATGGAAAGCTGCACCCCCTCCAACTTCTCGTAGTGGGCGAGCTCCGTCTGGAAGAGCTTGGCCAGCTCCACGGCGGGACCGGCCACGCCGGCGATGGCGACGGCCGAGTGCTCGTCGGCCTTGTAGACCTTCTCGATGGTTCGGGAGGCCACCTGGAACCCCTCGGTGGCCTGGCGGTCTCCCGCAATCACCACCCCACCCTGGTAGCGGAAGGCGAGGATTGTCGTCCCCCTCGGCACCTCCATCCCCTTCTTCTCCTCCAAGGCTGACAGGCCCATCCGGGGCAGCAGGTCCGGGCGCCGCTCCTGGAGGAGGTCGAAGAAGCTGGAGTCCACCAACTTGGACCGGAGGTCATCTCCAAACAGGGATCTCATTGCCCTCCCCTCTGGACGTACGATTTCACGAACTCCCCGGTATTCTCCTCGAGCACCTTGTCGATCTCGTCGAGGAGCGCATCGATGTTCTCCTTCAGCTCCTTCCCCTTTTTCACCACCTCAGGGACCGGCTGGGCCTCTCCTGCATCCTTCGGATCTCGAGTGCTCCGAGCCTTCCGCTCCTGCTCACCCATCCCTTTCACCTCCTTGGCCTGACAAGTTCTCCAACAGCTCGGCCACCGTTTCGGAGCGGGCCAAGAGGTCGCCTACCAACCGCTGGGTCCCCCGAGCCGGGTCGAGCATGGGAACCCGCTTCACCGTTGCCTCGCCGGTGTCAAAGAGGATGGAGCTCCAGCTCACCCCGTAGACCTGTTCCTGGAACCGCTTCAAGCACGTTCCCCGGAAGTAGGCCCTGGTGTCCAGGGGAGGCTCCGTCATGGCTGAAAGGATCTCCTCGTCGGTCAGGGCCCGTTCCACATACCCCTGCCGCTCCAACGTATAATATAACCCTTTGTCCTTTCGGAGGTCGTGGTACTGGAGATCCAGCATGAAGGCCCGGTGGTCGTCGAAGGGGATCCCTCTTCGATGGCAGTAGGAGGCGATCAGCTCCCGTTTGATCACCCAATCGATCTCCCGCGAGAGCTGGAGGGGATCCTCGGCCAGCCTGTTCAGGATGTCCTCCCACCGGACCAAGACATCCTTCACCCAAAGGGCCATGTCACGCCCCTGGTAGTACTCCCAAGCCATCTCTAGGTACTCCTTCTGGATCTCGATGGCCGAGTACTCCTTCCCTCCTTTCAACCTCACCTTCTTCCGTAAGCTGATGTCATGGGAGATCTCCTTGATGGCCCGGACGGGGTCGTCCAAGCTCAAGTCCTTGGTGATGGAGGCATCCTCGATCATGGCCAGGATAATGGCCGTGGTCCCCATCTTCAGGTAGATCGGCAACTCAGCCATGTTGGAGTCACCAACGATGACGTGGAGGCGTCGATACTTCTCCTCGTCGGCGTGGGGCTCGTCCCGGGTGTTCATCAGGGGGCGTTTGGCCATGGTATCCAGGCCGATCCAGGTCTCGAAGAAGTCGGCCCGCTGAGAGATCTGATACTCCACGGGTTCGGCGCCGTTCTCCGCCCCGACCTTTCCTGAACCGGCAAAGATGATCCGCGTCACGAGGAAGGGGGTCAGCCCCCCCACGATCTTCTCGAAGGGGATGCGCCTCTCGACCAGGTAGTTCTCGTGGTGACCATAGCTGTTCCCCTTACCATCGGTGTTGTTCTTGTA
>JACQHM010000060.1 GCA_016199025.1 Candidatus Methylomirabilota bacterium
CGGCCGAGCTGGCCCAGGGCGCGAGCGGCGGCCTCTCTGACCAAGGAATTGGTGTCGTGGAGGGTCTGGAGGAGAGCGCTGATGATGCGGTCATCGGCGCGGTCGAGCCAGCCCAAAGCATGTGCGGCAGCCGACCGGACATCGGGATCATTGGCTTGGAGGGCCTGGAGGAGCGCGCTGACGATGCGGTCGTCGGCGTGGCCAAACTCGCCCAGGACAAAGGCGGCGGCGGCTTGGATACCCGGAGTGCCAGACTGGAGGGCGGTCAGGGCTTTTTCAATCAGATAGTCTTCGCTGCTTCCCCCTTTGAAGGCCCCAATGACATTAAGGCTTATCTCCTGAAGGAAAGCATAGGGCGTGGTCAAAAGTGTTTCAAAGAAGTCGTCTAAAATTTGTTTTTTGACAGCAAATTTTACCTCGGCCTCATCGGCCAGGCATCGCGCTGCGAGGAGGAGGCTTCGCCGAAGGAGTTGATCCAGCTCACCCTTATAGCCATAGATCCCCAGGACGAAACCTTCGGCCTTTTCTCCGGTGAGGGACACTGCCGTGAGCAGTAGCACTTCTTCCCATCGTGGATCGTAGATCTTCTTCTGAGCGATCTCTTCGGCCTCGATGAGGCCTGCCAGATATCGTGCCGCCAGATACTCCTCCAACGTGGGGTGCGTAAAGGCAAACAGCCTTAACCCCCGCTCCGTGAGGATGCCGACCTGCTCCTGGGCAAGCTGGACAAAGTCCTGGGCTAGCCTCGTCGCCTCCTCTTCTTTCTTCCCATCGTACTCCTCAAAATACCTTGCGACTTTCTCGACAAGGGCTTCATGCTTGATCAAGCCTCCAGGGTTTTCACCGTGGAGTTTGTAGGCAATGGGGCCTAAGATCCGTTCCACCAGGTTCCGATCAAGCCGCCTCCCCCCGAGCCAGAGGTCAACGGGTCGCCCACTTAAGCTCCTGGCCAGGTTCCACGTCTCGGCCAGGGAATCCAGGATCAGCCGGTACAGATCGACCCGCCGATAGGGGAGATGGACACCTGCATGGTGAATCAGGGCGATGATGGTTAAAAGAAGCGGGGTCCCCGCCAACCGTTTGATGCCTGGAGAAGCAGTGATCGTCTGGTACAGTCTTTCAGCTTCTGTGTCGGCCTCGACACTTCCACCAACCTCTTCCCTCAACAACGCTCGATACCAGTTCCTCAGGAACCTTCGGATCTCCTCTTCTTCAAATGGCGCAATCGTGTAGTGATCAAAGCCCATGGAGAGGGCCGTGATGCTGTATCCGGCGATGCGGGAGGTGACCAGGAAACGGTTTCCCGGATAGTGGGCTACAAAGTCCTCAATTCTCCTCGCCACTTCTATCCGCTGTCCCGGCGTGACGACCTCATCGAGCCCATCGAACATGACGAGGGCCTCTCCCTCTTTGAGCGCCTTTTCGAACAGCGCCCACAGCTCACCCTCTCCCTGCTTCAGGTACTCAGGAATGGAAAGGCCATCACCCTGCTCCAGGGCATAATCGGCGATGGAGATTAGGATAGGAAGATATGGCTGATCGAGGCCGAACTCATTTCGAGCTTGTAACGGATCCCTGGCCAGCTTGTAGGCAATATATTTTAGGAGGGTGCTTTTCCCCGATCCCGGGTCTCCTAACACCACCGCCTTTGGACATTTGAGCAGCTCATGAAGAGACACCCGTCGAGTGATCTCTTTAGTGGCTCTTACATTCCACTGGTCCAGGAATGAGAAGCTGGCAGGTCCAGGCGGCTTTGCGGTGCTTTCTTCGATGGCTACGGTTACTTGTTCCCCGGGAGGCGCCGCGTCTGCAACCTCGAAGGAGATTGACAGACCTGGCAGGCCGGTTGCCGCTCCTCGTTCTTCAGCCGGTTCCCAGGCTTTCGCCTCGACTCGTTCCTCAAAATGTAACGGGACAAAGATGTCCTGGAGCCGAAGTTTGACAGCAATCTTGACCTGGCGGATTCCCTTGAAGTTCAACCATTCATAGCGGTGGACGAGCCTTGTGAGATATTCCGCTTTTAGACGCTCAAAGGCTTTGAGCCGCGCCAGGATCTCCAAGGCCTTCGCGGCATGTTCGTCCCCTCTCTCTGCCATTCCCAGCTTTGGGTACAGCTCTCCCAGGCGACTTCTGTGGTCGGCTTCCAGGATCAACGGAAGGCTCCCGGAGGTGATCTTCTCCTCTAACCGAGACGCCTGGACGGCAATCTCCGCCGCCTCGACAGGCGACAGCTCTTCGTTATACGGGGGAGGCTCGATGGCCTGCTGAGGAGCCAGGCAGAAGCTGTAGAGGCCGCTTCTCGTAACCCAAAGGTCCACCGCCTCTTTTTGGAGAGCAGACAGGCTCTCAAGATAGCACCAGAAGACCCAGGTCCATCCCGATCGGGCCATGGATTCCCGCCGGACGTTCAGGCTCTTGAGCAGCTCGCGGACCTCGGATTCTTTCAGGCCTTCTAGTGGTCTTGGCTGCTGCGGGCTTTCCATCAGCGTGTACACGAAGAGAACTCCGGTCCCTTCAGCCTTGGGCAGGTCAAGGCCTGGATGGAGGAGGATCTCCTGGACCTTTTTGCCATCTCTGAAGCTTTCCAGGGCTGTCAAATACGCGATCCATTTCAACACCGCTGTATGGGAGATCTCGACAAAAAAGAGCCTCACCCCTTCCGCCATCGAAAGGCTCTCTCGGAGGCGCTCCAGCTCGTCGCCAAACAGCTTTTCGACGGATGCTGATTTCAGGAACCCTATTGGTTCTTTTTCGGGCATTGCGCTTCCAGGAAGTCCTCGAGGACAGGATGGGTCCAGTACCATTGACCTCCATCCTCGTAGTAGAGGATGTACAGGGTGGCCTGGAGTTCTGAACGAACTTCCTCCCTGATCCCTTCGGATGGGAGGACCTGCGGCCTGTCCCGATAGATCTGACAGAGGAGCGTGAGCCGCTCCGAATCGAGGCCTCTAACCTTTTCCTTCTTGAATCGATCAATCGCCGCAAGGGCAGAGACAAGATCGATCCGCTCGATCTTCCGACGCTTCGCCTCTTGAACCCCATATCGAACCAAGTAGATCAGCTCTCGGACGACCCCTCCGCTCTTTTGGATGAGGGCTCGCAAGGCTTGAGATTCGATGAAGCCTTCAGCCTGGGCCGCCTGTAGCCTCTTGGCCACCAGGTCCTCAAAGAACCTAAAGCCATCTTCCACACGCTCACCCTCTCTTGTAAAGAGAAGGACATTGGGCAGCTCTCGGCAAACATCTCCAGAAAAGACGGTCTTCACGATTTCAAACTGCGGAGAGTGGGAAAGGGCAAAGGGGACTGTGTAAATGATGGGGCAGGGTGGCCGTGCCAGGAGACTGCTTTCGGCGAAGATCTTCTTGGCCATGTCGAATTCGACCTTGTCGAGGCCGTCCACGATCCAGAGCGGGAGATACCCTGTGGTTGCTTGAATCTGGGCGACGCTTTCAGAAATATGAGCCAGGATGTCGCTCACCTCGGGCTCGACATTGATGTCCTTCGCCGTCTCCCAATTCAGCCCGAGCTTAAAGGTCCCGACCGCCATCTCCAGGAGCTTGGGCGCGCTGAGATCTATGGAGAGATTCCTTTTCCTTGTCACCTTCTGGATCGTTTCGGTGATCCGATCGAGGGAAGCTGTGTCCAGCGTGATCCCTTTTTCCTCCGCGGTCTTATACATCGTCACCGTAGTACCGATGAGGACTTCCAGGTGGTTGATGTTGAAAAGATCGAGTCGGCTTTCCACGTCGAGCCAAGCGGGGAAGAACTCGTCCTTCAGTTCCCGGGTGACCCGTCTTAGCTCCGTGGTCTTCCCGCTTCCCCTCTGTCCTGTCAACACCACCTTGACTGCGCTTTCACTCATCCTGATGCTGTCCGAAATATCCGAGGCGATGGAGACATTCCGTTCGGCATAGAGCGTTTCCAGGTCCGCCTCCTTGAGCGGCATGAGAGGATCAAACGCTCGATAGACTCTGGTCCAGATGTCTATCATTTGAGGCTTCAGCCCAGGGGCAGGAGGTTCTCCTGGCGATTGCTCTCTTCCTCCCCTTCGATGAAGGGCTTGAACTTCTCATAGAGATCCAGGAGCTTCGCCTGGTAATACTCCACGTTCTCGTCAGGGTGCTCGGGGTCCCACTCGGAGGCGAGCTTGCAGGATTCGTGGACCTTCACGTTCTTCCCCGAGCCCGTCACGTAATAGGAGATCTGATCGCCAGGCTGGTAGCGCCTGTCGGATTTGAGGGCCAGCTCGTAAGGGGCCGCGGGGTTCCTCTTCTTGGCCTTCACCTTCTGTTGGTAGGCCTCTAACGAGTCCTGGAGCGTTTCCGTCTTCATGAACTCTTGCACACTCAATTCGTGCCGTTCGAATCTCTTCTTGTACGCTTCCGTGAGCCTCTTCACATCCTGAAGCTTCCCCTGGAGCAGGAGCTTCATCATCTCCTCCATCCACACCCGCTGGAACAGCTCCAGGCCCCTCGATTTTAATCCCGAGCCTTTGATGATCAGCTTCCCGTCATCCCCTAAGAGGGCGTAGTTCTTCATCTTGTAGCTGAACATGGCCCTGAAGCGGCCGTCCAGCTCCAGGCGGATCCCCTCGGGTAGAATTCTGGAGACCTCCTCCATCAACTGCTCCTCATCCTCCGACCTCCGTACCTCCGGAGGTGGCGTGAAGTAGAGGCCGTCGGTATCAATCTCGATGATCCGGCAGCCCCGCTGTCCCAGGCGATCCACGATCCCTAGGATAAGTTCCCGCCCCTTCGCCGTCACCCGGTTCGCCTCCTCGAAGTCGTTGAAGTGCATCCCTCCCGTCCCCAGGTACCCGTAGAAGGAGTTGATGAGGATCTTGAAGGTGGCCTGGAGGGCGTTCAGGTAACTCCGCTCCTCTTCGTTCGCGGTCTTCTTCATCAGCTCCTTAGCCTGGACCCGGAACGCCTTCAAGTCTTTGAGGAGGGAGGGGAAGACCTCCAGTTCATCCTTCTTGGAGAAGTACCCGTAGGTCAACATGATGGAGGGATACAGGGAGGTCACATCACAGTGGAGGACGTTCTGAACCACCCCCTGGTGGCGGATGTCGGTATAGCCTCCCAAGACATCCTTCCCTTCCGAAGGGGCCGGGACGGCGTGGCGCTCCTCAAGGTATTCTCGTAACAGGAGGGCATCGATCTTCGTGGCGTTTCCTTTCAGGATCACGTTCTGGTACGGGTAGGGGAAGATCTGGGCCTGGATGAAGTAGCTTTGGGAGAGTAGCTCGCTGATGGCGCGGGTCTCCCGGACATCGTCCAGGGCATACCTGAACAGGGTCTCGGGGTCGTGGTCAAAAGTCCAACTGATCTTGTGGGGGGGGATGTAGGTCCGATCCTCGGAGGCCAGATCGAAGTGCCTGGCCACATCCTTCAGGCCGTACCCCTCTAAGTCCCTGGCGCTCACGTCGTAGTACTGGGCGAGGAGCCAGGTATCCACGATATGGCGGCCGAAGATCTCGTACTTCTGGTACGAGATCGTCCGCTCGGCAATTTGCAGCCTGGAAGGATGGCTCTTTAAGAGGCTCCCGTCCCGTCCCAGCTTCAGCTCGACCCGGTGCCGCTTGGCCCTTGCCTCGATGTACTCCAGGTCGAAGCGGAAGAGATTGTGGCCTTCGATGACGTCGGGGTCCCTCTTCTGGATCACCTGGACGAGGGCCTTGAGCATCTCGGGTTCCGAAAGCTCCTTCCCCGAGATCACCCGCTCCCACCCCGTCGAGTCGGAAAGGGCAATGGCGATGATCCGATCCCTCTCCCGCTCGGCCTTGGGGAACTCGAACCCTTCACCGCAGTAGACCTCGATGTCGAGCTGCAGGCGGATTAAGTCCGGGAAAGAAAGTTCCAGGAAGGAGGTCTGGCCGCTTAAGAGGAGGTACTGGTGGACGGCGTCGTTCAAGAAGAGATAGGGAGCATCGGGGGCCGAGGGGCTCTTCCCCGAGACCTTTTGGAGGTAATTTCTGGCGCTCAACACCTGAGGCCAGGAAGGGAAAAGGACCAGGAAGCGATAGAAGCCGCTCCCCTTCAGGGGTTGGATCTGGGCGTCCCCCTTGAAACCTTTCAGGAGTGTGTCGTCCTTCAAGAGGAGAAAAGGGGTGAAGGGTAAAAGCGCCGAGACGACCCTCCCATCCTCTTTCCAAAAGACCCTGACCCTGTCCTCGCCCTCCAGCTCGAAGGCGAGGAACCTTGGGGTGGGATCCCGTCCGAAGAGGACCTGGTTCTTCAAGAAGGGGAGCTTCGACAGGTCCACCACGCCTCCACGCTACATGGATTTCCTCAAGTACTATAACATGAGCGTATGGAAGGATGCCATCGTAAAATCTGCCTTGCCGTGGCTTCCGATCTCCAGGGAGGTTAGCTTCCCTCCTAATCAAAGGTGGAGCTCCTGGCCGGCGTAGGTGTCCATCACTCCAGCTCGAGTGTTTGAATACTCCAATCCTCAGTTGCCCGGTCCTGCTCCTCCCAGGTCAGGTACGCTTCCAGGGTGCCACAGAGACATCCCGATTCGCCCACAGGGCCAGCAGCTTGCCGCTCCAGGCGAGGACGGGATTGTAAGAGTAGCCCGCTTCATTCGTCAGGCGCCGCAGATCCTGCCAGGTTGTCCCGCTGTTCAGGGTCCGCTTGAAGAAGATCTCCCAGTTCGTATTCCCGGTGGACTGCCCTGGCGTCTGCGCCAGGTCAATCCAGATCAACCCTAGCTCCCTCGGGAGAGACATGCTCGTCCCCGTGTACTGCCGGGGGAACTCATCCGTTTCGTGGATGCCCACTTCGCCCCACGTTTTTCCCCCATCTGTCGAGCGGAAGCTGGTGATTTTCTTGAAGGGGTTCGAATAACGTACCGTGATGATGATCTCGCCCAGGCTATTGGCGCCAATCTCGGGCTCTCCGATAATCTCAGCCGTGTCGTTGGTATCCGTCTCGAATTGGCTGGTCACGATGAGCTGTTCTTGATCCCAGGTGGTCCCGTAGTCCGGGCTCCGACGGTAGAACACGGACCAGGTGTCCCCGCGGGCATCTAGGGCCCGCCCGTCGAGCCAGACCACATGCAGCCCATCTTTATTCGTTGCGACGGAAGGGGAAAATGCCCACCGTGCAGCCGTGGCATCATTGATCAGGAGGGGGGCGCTGAAGGAAGGCTCTGTGAAGGGTTTCTTTTTCAGATAGACCCGCTGGGTCCCGGTATCGGTTAAATCGTTCTCCGACCAGACCACAAATACGGTCTGGTTGAAGATCGTGACCTTCGGGTTCTGCTGGTATACGTGGAGTCTCGGATTGGGGTTCAGGCCATCCTCGAAGATTCCGGTGAGCGTCTGTCCGCGGGCAAACGGGGTAGGAAAGCCCAGGAGTTCCCCCACCGTCGGGGCGATATCAATCTGGTAGCGCCGCTCGGTGACCTCCCGGCCAGCCAGCGTGTCGGGACCGAGGGCCAGGAAGATGATGTGTCGGTCGCCATGGCAAATCCCGCCATGGTTCTCGAAATCCCCGAAGCCCGGCAGGTGGCGCCCGTGATCACTGGTGACAATCAGCGTGGTCTTGTCCCTATAGATGGCGTCCCCCTGGATCAGCTCCGTCCAGATCCGGTAGACTAACGTGTCAGCCGTCAGGATCGTATTCGTGTAGGTGGTCCAGTTCCCCGTGTGCCCGGCCTCGTCCACGTCCCGGAAGTTCACCAGCACCAGGTTGGGGTGGTCTTGTGCCAGGACCGAGGCTAGGGTGTTAAAGGTCTCGATATCAGTCCCCCCCAGGACCACATTGGACTTGTAGTCCGGCCCGAAGGCCGGTTCTAGAGCCCAATCCGTCTGCAGGTTGTTCTTCTTGCCTGTGACAACCCAGCAGGCGCTTTGTGGCGCTCCAGTGTATTTGCGGTAATACTCGCAGAGCGTCGGCTCATCACCCCGGACATCGTTGATCGCTTCACCTCCAGAAGCGAGATTGGGATCGGCCTGCCACTGCCCCGAAAGGATCGCGAGATGCCCAGGGGTGGTATAGGTGGTCAGAAAGTCGTTGTAGAACTCGGTGTAGATGGTCCCTTGCGGCCGGAGGTCATTCCAGATCCTAGGAATGTACTGGTGAGTGGGGTCCTCGAAGCCTTCCAGATCGCGCAACCCGTCAATGACGACCACAAATACGTTTTGCGTCTCGTAAGCTTGAAGAGGGGTGATGGGAAAGAGCAAGGTGACGACAATCGCTGCCAAAGTTGTAAGCATGGTCAGGTCCTCCTATTCCTATTGGGTGGTTTCTGGTTCACTGCTACCCCACTAGGGTTAGGAAAGACATAGCTGGGGATCTCCGGCATCTTCCTACCTCTCCCCCAAAAAACAGATGGTCTGCTTGTACCATTGTGAATCCCACCTGTCAAGCATTTTTTCCGGCCCAAACCAAAGCCGCTTTGCAAGTGCCACGCGCTGGGAAAACTGGATGGTCCCGCCCATTGTTCTCTTCACCCTTGACCCACCCTGTTCAGGGTGGGATAATGCCAACGTAAGCGGTCAGCTTTCAGCCCTCAACGCCGCCGTAGGAGCGGCTTCCAGCCGCGATTTCCCCGCCGTTGTGAGGAGTCGCGCCAAGGATGGCGCTCCTACAGGAAACTACCTGAACGGTTGCGTTTTTCCTTGTCCGGATGACCGCTGACGGCTGATGGCTGAAGGCTTGCCAAAAAAGGAGGCGGCTGTGAAGGAGCAGAACCGGATCGCCTTGAAGGAGTGGGCGGTCGTCGTCAAGGCCATGAAGGAGGGGAAACAGATCCTTCTTTTACGGAAGGGGGGGATCGCCGAGGAGGGGGCGGAGTTTCGGGTCGAGCATCCTGAGTTCTTCTTCTATCCGACCTACACCCACCAGGCGAAGGATCACGTCCGCCCTCCGTTCCTGGAGGATCTCGAGGCGGCCAAGGAAACTCCCGAGGTGTGGGGAAAGGTGAGGATCGACAGCTACGTTGTGGTAGAGGAGGTGATCGAGGCCGAGGATCTGGGACGGCTCCGGAAGCTTCAGGAGCACCACATCTGGACACCGGCCTATGTGGAGATGCGCTTCCACTACCGGCCGGAGAACCCTCTCTACGTCATGCTCCTTCGGATCTACAACCTCCCTGAGGTCTTCGTGCTGGAGGAGACAAAGGAGTACCGGGGCTGTAAGTCGTGGGTGACCCTCGACCAGGAGCTTCCCACAATAGGGGCCGCACCCATCCTTTCCAACGACGAGTTTGCCATGAGGGCGGAGGCCATCCGCGCCACCCTGAAGGGGACCTAGAGGGCGAGGAGTTCTTGTTGAATCGCTTTCCCTCGCTCCAGGGAGTCAGGCTTTTCTGGCGGTTGAAACCTGACGCCGGAGGTGATAGGGATGTTGGGCTCCTCGTCCTCCAGGACCTCTTTGACCGTTAGGGCGAAGGCGACCAGCCCTGGGAAACTTTGCAAAGGGGTTGGAAGCTCTTGGGCTTCTCCCTTGATGGAATAGGCGGGGCCTTCGTCGATCAGGAGGAGGGTTGCCTTCCTCCGCTGTCTCAGGTTTTGGGCCGTCCGGCTTGCCGCCAGGGTGCAGAACCTGATGGTGGCGGGATCCTTCGCCGCCACCTCCCGGTAGGAAAGGACGGCAGTGTGGGGGAAGCCAGCCTCGTCCACCGTGACGAGGAGGATCGCCTTCCCGAAGGTGTCAGGCCTCCAACCGAGCTTCTTCAGGATGGTCGGTGTGAGGGCCTCGCCCAGCAATCGGCTCATGGGGTATCCTCTTTGAGCCGTCCATGATGGAGAACAAAGAAGTTCAGCTTTGCTCCGAGCAGAAGAAGTGGAGAATGTAGAAGAGGGCTATGGGAGAGAATCGGTGTAGGTAACGGGACATGGAAGGAGCGGAACAGATGCCAGAGCCAATGGGTGTGAGGGTCGAGGCAACCCCGAACCCGAACAGTCTGAAGTTTACCCTGGACCGGCCTGTTTTCTCGAAAAGCGAATCCTACCACAGCCCGGAGCAGGCGAAGGCGTCGCCCCTCGCGGCCAGGCTCTTTGAGATCAAAGGAGTGAGGTCCCTCTTCTTCCTGAACAACTTTATCTCCGTCGGCAGGGACCCATCCACCGATTGGGAAGAGATCGTGCCCAAGGTTATCGAGAAGGTCCAGGAGCATTTCAAGGAGGTCAGGTAGCGGGGCCCTCTCGTAAGGGAACCCACTCCACGACATGGAGGCCGAAGGCGTCGAGCCCGACGATCTTCCGGGGGTTGTTCATCAGGCGGATCTGGGAGAGGCCCAGGTCCACGAGGATCTGAGCCCCGATGCCGTATTCTCGAAGGTCCTCCTTGCTTCCCCATCGTTCATGGGTCTCCACATCCTCCAGGCCCTCGTCTTGAAGCTCATAGGCCCGGATCTTGCTCACGAGGGTTGTGTCCTTCTCGCCGCTTCGAAGGTACAGGAAGACGCCTTTCCCTTCCTTGGCGATCAGATCCAGAGAGAGGTCCAGCTTGGTCCGGCAATCGCAGCGGCGGGAGCCGAAGACATCCCCGGTCAAGCACTCGGAATGGACCCGCACGAGGACTGGCTCCCCCGGGGAGGGCTCCCCCATCACCAAGGCCAAATGATGCTTCCGGTCCACCTCGCTGGCATACAAGCTCGCCCGAAACCGTCCCCACCGGGTCGGGAGCCACGTCTGGGCCACCCGCTTGACCAGCTTCTCCCGCCGGATCCGATACTCGATCAGGTCCTTGATCGTGATCAGCTTCACCCCCTGAGCCTGGGCAAAGGTCTGAAGCTCCGGCACCCGGGCCATCGTCCCATCGGGGTTCAGGATCTCACAGATCACCCCCCCCGGGACCAAGCCCGCCAACCGGGCCAGGTCCACCGCCGCCTCCGTCTGCCCCGCCCGGGTCAGGACCCCCCCCTCCCGGGCCCGGAGCGGAAAGACATGCCCTGGACTGGTGAAATCCTCCGGCCGGGCCGCCGGGTCCACCAACGCCCGGATCGTCTGGGCCCGATCGGGGACCGAGATCCCCGTCGTCGTCCCGTGCTTGGCATCCACCGAGACGCAGAAGGCCGTCTCATAGGGGGCGGTGTTCTCCTGGACCATCAAGGGGAGGCGGAGCTGGTCCAACCGTTCTCCGGTCAGGGGGATACAGATCAGCCCCCGGCCCTCTTTCGTCATGAAGTTGATGGCCTCGGGGGTCACCCGTTCGGCGGCCATGGTGAGATCCCCTTCGTTCTCCCGGTCCTCGTCATCGACGACGATGACCATCCGTCCCGCCCGGATCTCCTGGAGGGCCTCCTCGATGGTGTTGAACATCATGGTTTCCTCCTGCCCGTGTTCTCTGCCTCCTGCCTGATCCCCTCCAGAAGCTCCTCGGCCATGGTCCGCATCATCCGTTTGACCCACACCTTTCCTACCAGGTCCCCCAAGAAGGGGATGCCCAGGCCGAAGGAGACGGCATAGGTCACCGTCGTCCCATCAGGCCCCTCTTGTAGGGTGTAATTTCCTTCCAGGTGCTCGAAATCCCCCCTGACCTGGAAGAACCGGAGCTCGTCGGGGGGCTTAAAGACGGCCTCATGGGTCGAATCCAGGTGAAGCCACCCCCATCGCCCTTGAAAGCGGATAAGGAGGCGATGATCCTCCTTCTCCAGAACCTCAACCGACTCGACCCCTTTCGCGAACCGGAGGAGCTTGTGGGGATCCTTAATGATCTGGAAGATCTTTGCCTTCGGCGCCCTGATGAGCGTGGAGATTTCCAGGTGGATCATCCTTTAAGCTCGATCTGGACGGCTGGGTTCTCCCTCCCTACGCCTGGGCCGGGGCCGCCCAGTCCAACTCGAGCTCGATCAACTTCGGCAGGGTAGGAGCCCCTGTGTCCGGGTCCCACCCACAGAGCTGGTAGTAGAGGCGGAGGGCCTTCTGAAACTCCTCCGGATCGATCCGCTCCCCTTGATGGGCCCCATTCTCCAGCCCCTCAAACAGCCTGGGGGGAAGGGTGTCGTCGTCCTTGGTAAAGCCCTCCCGGTAATTGAACAGGCGCATCATCGTGTTGGCCCGCTCCCCGGCTTTCAGGAGTTCGAAGAGGCTCGTGTCCCAGCCGGTGACGGCCTTGACGTAGTTGACAAGCTGATCGAGAGGGAAGGCGTTGATAGGGGCCCCGGCCAGGTCACACATCCCGACGCTATTGTACATACTCCAGACCTGTTGGCAATAGTAAAAGGTCCGGACCTTCCGAGGCCCCAGGTCCAAGACGTCGATGGGCTCGATCAGTCCCAGGGCCCCCAATGGGTGGCCTTTCGGGTGAAAGCCCTCGTAGAAGGGGTCATGAGGGGCCTCCATGTGATCGGCCCCTGTCGGGGAGGTGGCGTAGGCGAGCGAGAGCCCCTTCTTCCCCCGGGGCTCATGCATGGGGACCTCCTGCCCTTTGACGTGCATGGCGAACCGCTCGGCCCCTTTGCCAATCTTCGCCGCCGCCCGCTTGACCCCTTCGGCCAGGAGATCCCCGATCCCCTCCCGCCGGGCGATCATGTGGATCAACGGCTCGATGGCCTCAGCGTTCCCGAAGCGAAGCTCGATTCCTCCTGTGTCCTCCTTGGTCAAGAGGCCGTGCTCGAAGCACTCCATGGCGAAGGCGATGACAACGCCGGTGGAGATGGAGTCGAGGACGTACTGGTTCAGGAGCTGGTTGAACTTCGCGATCTGCTTCAGGTCCCCGATGCCGCACAGGGACCCGGTGGCAGCAATGGTCTCATACTCGGGGCCGCCGTACTTGGAGGTGACGCCCAGCTCGGGGACCTCCACCTCCCGCTTACAGGCCACGGCACAGGCGTAGCAGGTCCCGCGGTCGGTCAAGATGGTTTCGACCATCTTCTGACCACTGATGCCTCTCGCATGCTCGAAGGAGCCCTGCCGGAAGTTCCGGGTGGGGAGGATGCCGCTTGCCTCCAGGCTGAGGACCACCCGGGCGGTCCCGAACTTGTGAACGGCGTCACTTTCTCGGTCATAATGGGTCTTGAACCAACCGAAGACCTCTTTCGCTTTTTCTTTATCGGCCGGCTCCGGCCGCTTACGCCCCCTCGCCACGATGGCCTTCAGGTTCTTGGAGGCCATCACGGCCCCCAGGCCGGTTCTCCCGTTAAAATGCTTGAGCTGGTTGACAAGAGCGGCGAAGCGGACCAGGTTCTCGCCTGCCACCCCTGTCTGGAGGACCCGGATCCGTTTATCCCCCAGCTCCTCCTCCAGGCCGTCCTGGACCTCCCCCGAGAGCTTCCCCCAGTACCGGGACGCATCCCGCAGTTCCGCCTTCCCGTCGGAAACGAAGAGATAGACCGGTTTAAGAGCCCGGCCACTCACGATGATCCCGTCGAAACCGGCCGCTTTCAGCTCCGGCCCCCACCAGCCGCCCGCCTCGGCCTCGCCGTAGCCTCCGGTCAAAGGGGACTTGGCCGCCGCCGTGAACCGGTTCATCCCGGTGATCCCTAAACCCGTCGCGACACTGGTCGTGAACACCAGCAGGTTTTCCGGGCCTAGCGGATCCACACCGGGCTTCAGCTCCTTTAAGAGAAAGTAACAGGCTAACGCCCCACCCCCAAGGTAGCGCCGGTAGAGGACCTCAGGGATCTCTTCCTGCCACAGACGCCCCTCCGAGAGATCAACCCTTAAAATCTTCCCGTTATAGGCCGTTGCCATGAGAGATGACCTCCTTTCTCAACCTTCGCTCTACGGGCGAATAGACCATTACCCCCTTTCCTTCAGAAAATCAGCTTCTTTTTCTACTGTATCGCCCTCTCAAGCTCTGGTCAAGCAAGAACGGCCGCTTCCATCTTCCATGGCAGATGCCCGAGGGGAGGCTTACCCTTCGAGCTCGATCTCGATGTCCGAACCCTGCACCCGCACGTTGTACCGGGCCACCCCGCTTCTCGCCGGAGGGCCCGTCACCTCGCCGGTCTTCACGTTGAATTTGGCCCCGTGCCAGGGGCAGGTCACGATGCCCTCTTCAACGAACCCTTCAGACAGGGGGCCCCCCTGATGGGGACAGGTGTCGTCCAGGATATAGTAGGCCCCATCGAGGTTGAAGAGGGCCACCTGTTTCTCGTCGATCCCGATCAGTTTGGCCTCGCCGACCGGGACCTGATCGGTGGTCGCCACCTTGACGAACCGCGCCATGGCCATCCTCCTTCACGGAAACCTCTGGATAGAGAAGCTCTACCTGACCCGCGGCAAGCTTGTCGAGATCTCCCAGCTTGGAACCTGGCGCTAAGCTTTCGAACGCCACCAGGCTAAGGCGCAGACCAGCGCCACCAACAGGATCACGAAGCCAATGGGTACAAGGACCATGATCGATTAGGGATAAATCAGCCCGCCTGTCCGTATCACTCGAAGGCCGCCTCCTCCGCCCTCTGCTTTTCCCCGGTCCTCTCCTCCATCTCCTGCCGGGTGATGATCCCCTTCTCGACCAGGAGTTGGATAAGGGTTTCAAGGTGGGCGGCGGTCTCAGAGAGGGTGGCTTGGGTCTGTTCCAGCTTGTCCCTGAAGGGTTCCTCTTCCTCGACGGATCGTTCCGTCCTGGCCTGGGCCGGCCTCTCCTGAGGCTCCTCGGTGGTCCCCTTGGCGAGGAGCTTGACCCGGACCGCCTTGGACCGCCCCCGCTGATCTTGGGCAACCTGGAACTCGACCCGATCCCCAGGGCCCAGCACCCTCCCCTCCAGGATATCGCTGAGGTGGACAAAGGTATCGGCCCCCCCGTCATCCCTGGCAATAAAGCCGTAGCCCTTGGCTTGGTTAAACCATTTGACGCTTCCTCTCATGGTCCTTCCCCCTGTGGCCCCCTAGGGAGCGTCGAAGATTGAATTGTCATTCGATCCACGATGATAGATCAGCTTCCCTGGTAACTTCTCTCCAAAGGTGGGATGGCGAACTCTAGGCCAAGGGCTTTGAGCTTCGCTTCCGTCGGGATGCCATCTTTTGACCAGCCTCTCAGGGTGTAATACTCGTCCAGCATCCGATCCAGTTCCTCAGGCGGGCAGGAGGCCCCTTGGGAGGGGCCCTCGGGGATCGGCTCGTGCATCACCCTCCAGGGGAGGGTGTCGTCCTTCCGCCTGACCCCTTCCCTTACGTTGAAGCTGCGTTCCAGGTTCACGATCCGCTCGCCGAGCGTCTCAACCTCTTCGGCTGAGAGGTCCCACCCTGTCACGGCCGAGAGCATCCTGGCGTAGGTCTCGTTCAGGAGCATCCCGAAGCCACGCTCGGCGGTGAAGCGGCAGAGGACCAGGGAGTCGCCGACCGCCGTGAAGTGTTGGCTCCTCATCGCGTAGCGGGGCTTCCCCTCCGGGCTTTGACGATCGAAGCCTTGGCCGTACTGCATGGTCGGTCGGGTGTCGTGATGGCTCCCCCCCCGGGTCCCTGTGGCGTAACCGATGCTCATCCCCTTCAAGGCCCGGGCCGAGTGGGCCGGGAGCTCCAGGTCCTTCACACAATGGAGGAGTTTCTTGGCTTCTTCGCCAAGCTTCTCGGCGAGGCGGACGGAGCCCTCAGCCAGAAGATCTCCAAACCCCTCCCGGAAGGCGGTCATCTGGACGAGCTTGACAATCGTCCGGTGGTCCCCCCAGCGTAAGGGGAAGCCGATCTCCTTTTGAGAGAGGAGCCCCCGTTCAAAGCCTTCGAAGACGAGGGCCAATGTCACCCCCAGGCTGATCGTGTCCATCCCCAG
>JACQHM010000071.1 GCA_016199025.1 Candidatus Methylomirabilota bacterium
GCGACCGAGCCAAAGACCGCTCCCAAGAAGATGGTCAGGAGCATCTTCTTCCAACCCAGGAACGCGCCGATGGCGGCAACCAGATTCAGATCACCCCCTCCCATACTCTCTTTCCGGAGGAGGACCTCGCCATAGACCGCCACGAGATACAGGAACCCGGCCCCGGCCATGGCGCCCACCACAGCCTCCGCAAAGGGAGGCGATCGAAAGAGGAGGCTCATCAGAAGCCCAAGGGGGATCGCCGGAAGCGTGATCACATGGGGGATGATCTGGTGTTCCAGGTCGATGAAGGTCACCACCACCAGGGCGGAAAGGAAGAAAAGCAGGAAAGGGGTGGAGGGGCCCAGGCCGAACCGGGCAACGGTCAGAAGGAACAGGAGGCCCGTGAGAAGTTCCACCATCGGGTATCGCCAGGCGATCCTCGCGCCACACGCCCGGCACCGACCTCTCAGGAGGAGGAAACTGATGAGCGGGATATTGTCCCATGCCTTGATCGGGCCCCCGCAGGTCGGGCATCGGGAGCGGGGGAGGACGAGGCTCTCCCCTCGGGGGAGGCGGTAGATGCACACGTTCAGAAAGCTCCCCACGGTGAGGCCGAAGAGAAAAGTCCCCACTGCGACGACAGGCTCCATGGAGCAGATCTACGATACCAGAGCCAGGCCGACCTGGCAAGCCTCAAACGGGCATCAATCGGCTGTCAACGTCTCCAGGAGGGTCGAGGCCTCAACGCTCTCTGGCCGGATCTTGAGGGCCTGTTTCAGCGCCCGAGCGGCTTCCTCCCTCCGGCCCAGCGCTTCATAGGCCCGGCCCAGCTCGAAGGCCGCCTCGAACGAGAGGGGGTTAGAGGCCAGGGCCCGTTGGAACGCTTCGGCAGCCTCGTGGACCTTTTCAAGGGCCCGGTAGGCCATCCCTAGATGGAACTGGAAGAAAGAATCATCGGAGAACCGGGCCCTGACCTGCTTGGAGACTTGAAGGACCTCCTCAGCCCTCCCCACCTTCACCAGGGCTTCCCCCAGGCGGTCAAAGAGCCCCTGGTCCCCTTCCCCACCCTGGACAGCTTTCCGGTAGACCTCGGCCGCCTCGGCATGCCGCCCGGCCTCCCGCAAAAAATCTCCCAGCGCCCGTTGGAACTTCGGGGAAGGATCCTGTGCGATTGCCCTCCTGAAGTTCTCCTCAGCCAGGGCAGGGAGTTGCTGGCTCTGGTACAGAAGACCCAACTCGTAGTAGGCCGAGGCCCTGGGAGTGACTTTCAAGGCCGCCTGGAGGTCCTGAAGGGCCCTCAAGGGGAACCCCAGTCTCCGCAGGATCCTTCCTCGCTCCAAGAGGGAGGGGACATGGCGGGGGTCGGATGCCAGGGCCTTGGTGAGCTGGGCCTCTGCCTGGACCAGAAGGCCTTTTTCGGCCAGAGCTTTTCCCAGCTCGTACCGGAAGCTGGCCGAGCGTAAAGTTTCCTCGCCGATCCCGAGGAGGGGTGGGAGGTCCCGCTTCTGCGCCTGCCAGAGCAGCCTGGCGTTCAGGCCGACGGTATAGGCGTACAGGCTCTTCGGCGCTGAGAATTCCAACAAGGGACGGTCATCGGTGTGGAGCCAGGCATCCTCGGCGAAACGGGCAACATCCTCTTGGCCCAAGACGAAAGTTGCCAACAAGGTCACGGGGGAGGCCACCCCGATCCCTCGGAGATCCTCCCGAAGATCGGGGAGCTTTTGGAACCGCTCACGCAAGAGGGCGAAATCGAGGATGAGGGGGTCATCAGTGGCGATGAGGAGATAATCCCCGGGCAATGTCTGCCAGATGGTGGTATGGGGGAAGATGGCCTGGAAGGTCTTAATGATCATCTTGAGGTCCTCGGGGTAGAGGTCATAGCCCTGCACCCACTGGCAGTAGATCCCGCCGACGTTCAGCCTGGCCTTGGCCAGGCGGTAGAAATCCAGGGAGAAGAGGTTGGCGACGCCGCTGATCCAGGGATTAGAGGGCTCCGAGGTGATGACGTCATAGCGCCGATCGGCGGCCAGGATGAACTGCCTGGCGTCAGCGATATGGAGGTTAACTCTGGGATCTTGGAGGGCGTTCCGGTTCTCCTTGGCGAAGAAGATCGAGGCCTCCACGACCGCCGGTTCGATCTCGACCACGTCTATCCGCTTCACCGGGTGGGCAGCCACCGCCCCCACGGTCACCCCGCTCCCCAAGCCGATGACCAAAACATCCTGGGGCTCCCTGTGAAGGAGAAGCGGGAGATGGCCCAAGAGAAGCTGGGTGGCCATATCCACCCCGTTGCTGGCATCGGTCTTCCCGTTTGTCTTTAAGAAGATCTCCTTCCCCGCTTGATGAACGGAGATGGTGGCGTTCAGCCCCTCCTGGTAGTAGAGGATCCGCCCCCGCATCTGGTCTTTGAGCGACATCTTCCCCAGGGTGGGGAGGAAGCTCCTCCCGTAGATCGCCACCCCGCTGGACATCACCTGGGGATCCCAGGCGGGGAGGAGGAACGGCACCAGGAGCCCCATCACGGCCACCCCGGTCACGGCCACCCGGAGCCATCCCCTCTTCGTCTCCTGGGGGAGGTACAAGGCGATCAGGCCGATGAGGATGTTGCCTCCAGCGGCCAGGAGGAGGGTGCGTTGAGCACCCATTCCCGGGAGCAGGAGGAACCCGGCCAGGAAGGAGCCGAGGATAGCACCCAACGTGTTCGCCGCGTACAGCGTGCCGACCTTGAGGCCCAAGGCGTTCAAGCTGGAGGTGAGGAGTTGGACGATGCAGGGGAAGGTCATCCCGAAGAGGAGGGTCGGGGCGATCATCACGACGGAGGCGATCGAGAATTGGATCAGCTCCACCCACAGGAAGGAACCGGGGAAGAGGCGGAAGGTCCAGAGAAACGCCTCCGGAAGCCGCTCAAAGAGGGGGATGGTGGCAATCCCAAAGAAACCGATGAAAAGCTCCAGGACGCCGAAGGTCGAAGGGAAGGGCCGTCGCTCTCCCCACCACCTGGCGAAGAGCAGGCTCCCCAGGGCTAATCCCAGAAGGAAGGTCGTCAGCATCACGGTGAAGGCATAGGTCGAGCTCCCCAGGACCAGGCTTAAGGCCCTGGTCCAGGCGATCTCGTAGACCATGGCCGTTCCACCCGAGAGGGCGAAGCCGAGGAGGAGCACCCGCGTTGTGCGAGGCAGGAGGGCCGGAGGATGGGAGGCTGATGGCTGATGGCTAGAAGATCCACCATCCAAGAGCCGTGATCCAGCTTCGAGCATAGCCAGCTTCTTCTCGAAGGTCAGGACCAGGGCAGCGACGCCGATGTTCAAGGTCGCCCCGATCCGGACGGTGTCCGTCACCCCCATCCAGGGAAGGAGAAAGAATCCTGTCGTGAAGGTCCCGCCCATGGCCCCGAAGGTGTTCAGGGCATAGAGGGAGCCCATCCGCCGACTGAGGCGCTTGAGATCGTCTACGAAGAACTTGCTTAAAAGAGGGAGGGTCGCCCCCATCAGGGTCGTCGGGAGGAGGAGGAGGAGGAAGGTCAGGGTGAACTGCACGAGGTGAAAGGAAAAAGAGGAGAGGTGAAAGGTGCGGTGGAGGGCGAGGTATCCTCCTTCAGCCAGCTTCAGGAGGGAGGGGACGGCCAGGGCATAGAACCCCACCCCCCCCACCAGGAAGGCGTAGTCACGCAGGCGGAACCCTCTCTGGTCTACCAGCCTTCCCGCGGCGAAGCTTCCCAGGGCGAGGCCGGCCATGAAGGCTGCGAGGACGATGGTGACGGCGTAAACGGTATTCCCGAAGAGGAGCCCCAGGAGGCGGGTCCAGACCACCTCGTACATCAAACCTGTGGCCCCGGTCAGGATGAAGCAGAAGGCGACGGCAAGACGGATCTTCCAGACCTCCCGTTCGACCCCCCCGCTCTTCCCCTTCTCTCCCCTCATCGAGTTTCTCCCTCTCTCGTGCCTCCCTTCCCATCCGATCCCTCTCGGGGCTTGGTCAAAAGCTTCTGGATCTCCTCTTTCGCCCACTCCTTGATCTCCTCGTTGGTGGTCTGGTGGTAGATCTGCCACCACATCTCCACGGCCAACTCTTCCTGTCCCGTGGCGGCGTAGAGCCTGGCGACGAAGTGGGGAATGTACTGGGCCCTCCCCGGGAGCTGGTCGGCCCGCTGGAACCACTCCAGGGCTTTGCCATAATCCTTCAGCTCCAAGTAGTAGAGGCGGGCCAGGTCATGGGGGAGCTCCCAACGATCAGGGTTCGAGGCGATGCCCTTCTCGTAGAGGGCGATGGCATGACCCACGTCTGTGGAGAAATACGCCAGGAACAGGCCTCCCAGACGATAGGCCTCGATGAACTGAGGATCGAGGGAAGTCACCAGATCTACGAGCTGGAAGAGCTTGGGGAACCGTCGGTCGGAGGTCACATGTTTCCCGAAGTACTGGATCGTCTGGATCCAGAAGAGATCAGCGGCAAGGGTCTCAAAGCCCAGCAGAGCGGGCTTCAAATATCTCGCCGAGGGGAGATACGCCAACTCTTCCCCCGCCTCCTTCACCCTCACCCCCCGATCCAAAACGACGGCCAGCGAGAGGAAGCCGAAAGTGGCTAAGGCCAGGATGGTGAGGCTCTTGACGTAAAATCTTCTCATGACCGTTCACCCGTTCATGTGGGCTGTAGGGGCGGGGTTTATTTAAAGTCCCTCTGCTGGAAGATCAGGGCCGCCGAGGCCAGGAGGGCGGAGAGGTAGAAGAGCCCGTAGAACATCGAGAACCACAGGAAGGCGGGCGGGACGGGGATCCCGTGGACCACCTGTCCTCTGATGTTGAAGTTCGAGAGGTTCGGCAGGAGGGAGTACAGGGTAAAGGCCGCCGCCTGAAGGGCAGGGCCGCCGAACTGATCGGCAAAAGTCTTTAAGTCCTGGGAAAAGCGGCCGATGATGAAGATGGAGAGGGTGAAGATGGCACTTAAGGTGGGGGTGGTGAAGGTGGAGAAGAGGATGGAGACGGCAGTGATCACCATGAGTTCGACGAAGGTCAACAGGAGGGCGGGGAGCATCTCCCAGCTCCACCTTCTTTCGATGAGGTAGGTTAAGAAGAAAAGGACAAGGGCCATGATGAAGAGGTTGACAAACAGGGTGATGAGTAACCCCAGGTATTTCCCCAGGATGAACTCGTAGCGGTGGATCGGCTTGGCGATGATGGTGTAGATCGTCCTCCGCTCGATCTCCTTGTAGACCAAGCCGACGCCGATGAAGATGGCGATCAATGTCCCGAAGAGGGAGATGGAGGCCAGCCCCAGATCCTTGATGATCTTGATCTCGCCGCCCACACTTAATGTCGCCAGGATCACTGAACTCAGGATCATCCCCAGGGCGAAGGCTAAGATGGTATAGAGGATCCGGTCTCTGACCGCCTCTTTGAAGGCGTTCAAGGCGATGGCCATGACCTTCATCAGACCCTCCCTCCTCCGACCTCTTGGAGGAAGTACTCCTCCAGGCTCCGCCGGTGGGGAAGAACAGCATGGACCCGGGCCTTGGCCTCCACGAGAAGCTTCAGGACCTCCTGGAGGGTCTCCTCGTCCCGGATTGAGATGAGGACCTTGTCCCCGCTTTGCACCAGGGGCTTCGAGGCGTATCGCTGGATCAGCGGGAGGGAGCTCTCGCTTACGCCCGAGGAGGTCACCTCCACAGACTCAATCTCCATCTGGAGCATCTCCTCAAGCCGCCCGACCTTGACGAGATGCCCCCCGACCAGGATCCCAACCCGATCGCAGATCATCTCCACATCCGGGATGATATGGGAGCTGAAGAGGATGGTCTTCCCCTCCTCCTTCAACCGGAGGATCAGGTCCCGGACCTCCCTCCGGCCGATGGGATCCAGGCCAGACATCGGCTCATCCAAGATGACCAGCAAAGGATCGTTGATCAGGGCCTGGGCCAGCCCGATCCGCTGGAGCATCCCCTTGGAATACTTCCGGAGCTGAAGATCGGCCGCCCCCTCCAGCCCGACCTGGCGGAGAAGCTCTGGAACCCGCTCCCGGAGGACTTTCCGGCTCTGCTCGAAGAGCCTCCCGTAGAAGATGAGGAACTCACGCCCGGTCAGGTAGTCGTAAAAGTAGGGATTCTCGGGGAGGAAGCCGATCTGGGCCTTGATCCTGACATCTGGAAGCTCTTTCCCCAGGACCCAGGCCCGCCCCGAGGTGGGGAAGCCCAGGCCGTTTAAGAGCTTCAAGGTCGTCGTCTTCCCGGCCCCGTTCGGCCCCAGGTAGCCAAAGATCTCCCCCTGGAGGACCTCCAGGTTCAGGTCATGCAAGACCCGGAATTTTCTCTGCCAGAAGCCGATCCGGTACTCCTTGGTCAACCCTTCGGTTTTGACAGCGACCATGTTCGACCCCAGACGAGAGACTCCAGATCTCGTCTCCTCCTGCCTCCTCATCATGGACAGTGGATCCAGAAATGTCAAGGCTGTTTCGTCATGGGCTCCCCCGTTTCCTTTAGCCCCTCTTCAGCAGGGGGGAACCCCGGCTCTGAAGACAGGGCGCGGCGGAAGAGAGCCGCCGCCTCCTCCCGCTGGCCGAGGGCGAGGTAGATCCCCCCCAAATCCACCAGGGCCCCTGCATGGCCGGGATTCAAGGCCACAGCCCTCTGGAACGCCTCTAAGGCGAGATCGAGATGCCCCTCCTGGCGGTGGATCAGCCCCAAGTTGGCGTGGGCGGCGAAGGAGCGGGGGTCCGCCTGAAGGGCCGCACGGAGGACGGTCTTGGCCAGGTCCAGGTGGCCCCGGTGAATGTAGACGACGGCCAGGCCGTTTAAGGCCGACGGATCATCGGGCTTCAACCTGAGGGTCTCCCGAAACCGCTCGAAAGCGAAGTCGAACCGGCTCTGGCGGAGATAGACGTTCCCGAGGTTGGCCTGGATGAGGAAGCTCTTGGGCGAAACGGCAAGAGTGGCCAGGTAGATGGTCTCGTTGTCCTGATAATCCCTGTTTCGAAGGATCGTCCTGGCCGAAAAGAGGAGGAGGACAAGAAGGACAGCGACGACGGTCCCCTTCCTGAAGGCCTCGGCCCGGCGGGCCAGAGCAGAGCCGGCGAAGCAGGCGCCCATGATCAGGCCGAGGGACGGAAGGTAGACAAACCGCTCGGCGAAGCGATTGTAGACGGGGACGATGTTGGAGACAGGAAGGAGGGCGGTGAAGAACCAGAGGATCCCTACTGAGATCCCCGGCCATGAGGCCCTTGTCCGCCAGGCGGTGAACAGGAGGAGGCCGATCACCGTGACGGAGAGGACGACCTCCGGATCGAGGAGCGTTTGGGGGTGGGGGATGAAGGTGGAGCGTTCCACGCTTAAGTGGAGCGGGAAGAGGAGGAGCTTCAGGTACCCGATGAAGACCAGAGGGATGGAGAGGAACCTGGTGGAGAAGCCATCGAGGAAACCCCTGACGGTCATCGGACCTCCGAAGGGGAAACGCGTGAAACGGAGGAGGAAGTAGACGGCCAGAGCAACCAGGAAGGGAACGTACCGGAAGGCCCGCCGAAGCGGCCCCTTTGCCCTCGTCCCCCAAGATTCCCTAGAGGCATCCAGGACAGCCATCAAAAGGGGAGAGGTGACGGCCATCTCGTAGGAGAGGAGGGCGAAAGTGAAAGAGAGGACCGCCCCCCCCAAAGCCCCTCCCCTCTTCAGTCGGGTCCCGGTTTCACTCATGAAGAACAGATGGAATGCGAGAAGGGAGAAGAGGGCCGAGAGGGAGGCCATCCGGCTGGAGATGTAGGCCGCCACCTCGGTCTGGATCGGATGGAGGGCCCAGAGGAGGCTGACCAGGCTTGCGACAACCTCCTCCTTAAAAAGACGACGGACGAGGGAAAAGATCAGAAGGGCCACGAGGAGATGAAGGAAGATGTTTGTCAGGTGGTAGCCGAAGGGATCCAGACCCCAGACCATCCGATCGAGGAACAGGCTCGTCCAGAAGAGGGGCCGATAGAAGGCGGCGTGCTCCTCGTTGAAGGCCCCGCCGAAGGGGAGGGCCTTGAGGAAAGCCATCTTGACTTGGGAGAAGCTCCGAAGGTTCTGGTTCTCAACGATCTGACCGACATCGTCAAAGACGAAGCCGTTCCCGAGGGCATTGGCGTAAACGATGACGATGGCCGCCACGATCAAAAGTTGGATGGAAGGCGTCTTCCCTTGGTTCCCTTGGTTCCTCATTCAGGGCTCCCCCCTCTTCCCTCCCGCAACCGGCCCATCAACGCCCGGACCTGGCCCAGGCGGGGATCGCGGGGATCGGCGAAGCGGAGGAACTCCCGGAAGGCAAAGAGGGCCTCCCGGGGCTGCCTCGTCAGGGAATACAGGTAGCCGAGATAATGATACGTATCGGGATAGGAAGGGTCGAGGGCCTTCGCTTTCAAAAGGGATGCCAAGGCTTCAGGGTAACGTCCCACCTTCGCCAGGAGGGCGCCGTAGGCCGCGTGGAGCGGGGCATGCCCCGGGAAGATGGCAATCCCCTCCTGATACTCCTTTTCGGCCTCCTGGAAATTCCCCAGATCGTAGTGGAGGCCCCCCAGGAACCGATAGAGGCCCGGCGAGCTGAAACCGTGTTTCCCTCTTTTGGCCAACTCGATGGCCCCTTCCTTCATGCCCAGGGACGCATAGGCAGACGCCAGCGCCCCGTGGATCTCCGGGTCCCTGGGGTTCACCTCCAGGGCCCGTTCGAAAGAGGCCGCCGCTCCAGGGAGGTCGCCCCTGAGGAGCTGCTCCGTCCCCCGATGGAGGTGGAGGCTGCTTGCGTAGACCTTGATCAAGGATGTCAAATGGAGGAACGAGAAGAGGGTCATGGCCCCCAAAAGCAGGACCAACAACCGCCCCTTCGTCAGACCCCCAATCCCCAATCCCC
>JACQHM010000059.1 GCA_016199025.1 Candidatus Methylomirabilota bacterium
GGCATGGATCGCCATCTGGGCGTACGTTTCATTGGAGCTTGCGCCCCCATCCCGATCCCCGATGGCCAGGGCGGGCTTCGCCGATGAGAACTCCCTCGCCAACTGAATAATGGTCTTTAACGGAACGCCGGTCAGCTCTGAGACGACGCTGGGGGGATACTCCTCCAGGACCATCCGCTTGAAGCCCAGGTGCCACCGACCATCCCGATCCTTCCAATCTTCGAATCCGAAGGTGAACTCCTCGACGAAGGCCTTGTCGTAGAGCCCCTCTTTGACCAGAATGTGGGCAATCCCTAAGGCCAGGGCCCCCAACGTCCCCGGCTTCACGGGAACCCACTTGTCCGCCTTCGCCGCTGTGAGCGATAGCCGGGACTCGACCTGGACGATCCTGGCCCGGTGCCCAGGCCGTCCCTGCCGCAGCAACCCGTAGGCCCGCATCTGCCGGACGGGGGAGGCGCCTCCCTCTACAAGGGGATACCCGAAGCTCAAAAGGAAGCCAGTCCGCTCTAGGTCGTAGGCGAAAGGCTCAGTGATCCCCTGGGTGAAGAAATTGGCTGGCCGAGGGGCCTCGGCCACGAAGTTGAGAGAGTTGGGGGAACCGAAGGCCTCGGCGAACCTCGCCAGGAGGCGGTGGAGGAGCCCCTCGGATCGCCCGCTCAGGATCATCAAGCGATGAGGCTCCCCTCTTTCGCGAAGCAGAGCAAGCTTCGCGACCACAGTCTTGATCCCCTCCCCCCAACTGATGGGCTCCCATTGGCCTCCCCCACGCGCTCCGGCCCGCCTCAAGGGCCCCTTGAGCCGGTCGGGGTTGTAGAGGACCTGAAGCCCCGCCACGCCCTTCGGGCAGAGCCCTCCCCGATTCACCGGGTGGAAGGGGTTCCCCTCGATCCTCACCGCCTTTCCATCCACGACCCGGACCCTGATGCCGCAGCCGGCAGGGCACTGCCCGCAGGTGGAGGTCACCCACTCCTCGACGCCAGGGAAGCCCCTCTCCTCCTCCTGAACTGCCTCCTGGAGGTCCCCCCATGCTTTGAGGGCACAGCCCGAGGCAGCCGTGGCGGCTGTCCCCCCCAGAAACTTCAAAAAGCCTCGTCTGGTAACGTCCATCACGTCATGCCCTACTTATGACACGCATTGCAGTCGGTCTCCACCTTCCTCTCCCGGTGGCACCTGAGGCACCAGTCCATCTTCAGGGCGACGACAGGTCTCGTCGGAGGGGCGGGGCTCTCCCCAATCGTCCCGTGGCAGGTCTTGCACTCCAGCTTTCCGATGCCGACGTGCCGCCGGTGAGAGTAGTACACATTGTCGGGGAGCTTGTAGATCTTTGCCCACCTGATCGCCTCCCCTCTCTTGGCGTACTCCCGAATCTTCTCCTCCTCCGGGCTCTTTGTCATAGGGGCCGAATGGCACATGAGGCAGACCTGGAGGGAGGGGAGACCGGCGTGGGGGGCCTTCTCGACCGTCTGATGGCAGGTCACGCATGGAAACCCCTTCTCGACATGCTTCTGATGGTTGAAGGCGATCGGCTGTTCTACCTTCCCCTCTGGGGCCGTCGTGAGGAATGCGACGATTCCCAGAACGGCGATGAGTCCTACCCCGACCAACAGGCCCTTTACCAATATCACCTCAGCCGGAGCCCCGAGGCCGCCACGCAGCCCCTGAAGAGGGGACCAGCTCGTTGTTGACGGCGTCGAGGTACAGCTCCCTTAGCATGAGGACCTGCTCATAGAGCTGCCCAATGTGAACCACACTGGCGTCGAGGAGCTTCGTCAGGATCGCGAAGGCGAGGCTCGGGGTCTCACGCATCAACCCCTCGAAGCCTGATCTGTCCATCTCCAGGACCACAGACGGCCCTAGGCTTACGATGCTGGCATAGGCTGGTCCCTCGGAGAGGAAGCAGAAACCACACGGCTCCCCTGGGTAGATCACCGCCAAGGTCTGCGCCTTGCCACCCCTGCACCGCTTCACCACCTGAAGCTTCCCCTCCAAGGGGATATAGAAGGCACGACGGGGCTTCCCCCGGGCGATCAAAATCTCCCCGTCTCGATAGGCCACCATCTGAGCCTTGGCCCAGATCGCGTCAAAGTCCTGATCGTTGAAGCCTCGGAAGAAGGCAAGCCTCCTCGCTCCTTTGTTCTCCATCGCCTTACCCCTCCCTTGATGCCGAAGATCCCGATCTGATGGCCCCAGGGGCACTCCCAGACATGATCTCTTCCATTCTTTTCTTTTCACACCTTAACGGTTTTCCTTTCCGAAGAACAGCCCCCAGAAGGATCATTTTGATAGGGAAAAAGGGTGGGGTCGGCGTAGTCCTTTTGGGCTAGTGCCCTGGTGAGAGGGATTGCTTGAAGGGCTTCAATGTTGGAGGGGGATGAGGCGCCTTCCGACCAGGGCCTTCAACGGCTGAGGCACAGAAGGATGGCCTTCCTCACATGGAAAGGGTAGAGGCGAACCGGTCCCCAGGGGAGCCTTACCGCTTGAGCAGGTCCATCCTCCCACCCTCAACTTCACCTCGGCAGTCGCTCCCCTGATAGGCCCCAACCAGACGGCCCTCCACCACGGCGGCGGTGCCGATGAAGGCCCCCGGACACTCGCGGTCGGGTCGGTACATGACAAAGGCGAAGGAACGACCCCCGGAGGCCAAGACGCCCAGAAAGGGCCCGCTCCCCCCCCTGTTGAGCTGCCATGTTCCCCTGAGGGTGCCGTCCTTCCGCTCGAGGGTGAAGACGATCTCCCCCGAGCCTCCGTTGTCAGCATACGTGCCCTGCCACTCCCCGGAAAGCTGATCCCCGGGGCCCGGGCCTAAAGGGGCGCCGAGGACGGAACCGAGGGGATCGAGCATCCC
>JACQHM010000062.1 GCA_016199025.1 Candidatus Methylomirabilota bacterium
GAGCCCTCCCGCAGGAACTCAGGTGTCGAAGCAACATCGAACTCTACCCTGCTTTTCCCGTAGGCCTTGAGCGTCCGTTCAATCCAACGTCCGGTCTGAACGGGAACGGTGCTCTTCTCCACGACGAGCTTGTAGGAGGTCGCCGCCTCGGCGATCCGCCGGGCGACATTCTCGACGGCAGACAGGTCCGCCTCCCCATTGTCTAAGGAAGGGGTGCCGACGCAGATGAGGACCGCCGTCGCCTTCTCGATCCCCTCCTCCACCCGATCGAGGAAGTCGAGGCGCCCTATCGCCCTGTTCCGCCGGACCAGCTCCTCCAGGTGGGGTTCGTAGAAGGGCATCCCCCGCCGCCGGAGGGTTTCGATCTTCTTCAGATCGTCATCGACACAGACCACACGATGGCCGATCTCGGCGAGGCAGGCCCCCGCCACCAACCCCACATGTCCGGCTCCCACAACGCAGATGTCCATCCATCCTCCCTTTGCGTTTAGTCCTCCGGGGCCTCCGTGTCCTCCCGCTGCAGATCCCAATCGACCAAATAGGCCTCGGAGCTATACAGATCCGCCTTAAGGCCTGAGCCGTCAACCATCAGCCATCAGCCATTGCGGATTGCCGATTTCGGATCTCGGATTGAAAGACGGGTGCAGACTTTCCACAGTTGATCGCTGAACGCTTAGGTATCACACAACAACGCGGTTTGTCAATCTCGTTACTCGTAGTGGAGGGCCTCGATGGGGTCCAGGCGGGAAGCCTTCCTGGCAGGATAATAGCCGAAGAAGATGCCAACGGCCGCCGAGGAGAAGAAGGCCAGGAGGATCGCCCTGCTCGCGATGAGGGTCGGCCAGCCGGCGAGACCGGAGAGGACCTTGGAGGCCCCGATCCCGAGACCGATCCCGACGAGGCCACCAAAGAGGGAGAGGGTCACGGCTTCCATCAGAAACTGGAGGAGGATCTCATGGCTCCTGGCTCCCACCGCCACCCTGAGCCCGATCTCCCGCGTCCGTTCAGCCACCGAAACCAACATGATGTTCATGATTCCGATCCCCCCGACCACCAACGAGACGGAAGCGATGGCCCCGAGGAGGAGGGCCAGGGTCCGGGCGATCTCCTCCTGGGCGGCGAAGACCTCGGCCAGGTTCCTGACGGAAAAGTCATTTTCCTGATCGGGGTGAAGCCGGTGCCGCTGCCGGAGGAGGCTGGTGATCTGCCTTTCCCCTTCGTCCAGCAGGTCTGGGGATCGCATCTTGACCATGATGGAGCCCACCGAGCGGGGGCCGGCCCGGCTCATCCCGAGGACCTTCTGCTTGGCCGTCGAGACCGGGATGACGATGATGTCGTCCTGGTCGGACCCCATGGTGGAAGGACCCTTCCAATCCAGGACCCCGATGACGGTGAAGGGAACCTTCCCGATCCTGATGATCGAACCTAATGGGTCGGCCTCCCCGAACAGCATCTGAAAAACCGTCTGGCCCAAGACGGCCACCTTCGTCGCGCCGTCCACCTCCTGAGGAGTGAAGGGGCGTCCTTTGACCACCGGCCACTCCCTGGCCACGAACCACTCAGGCGTCGTCCCCTGGATCAGGGTGGACCAGTTCTGGTCCCCGTAGACGACCTGGGCCGTCCCCCGGACACTGGCCGCCACCGCTTCTACCCCCTGGATTTCCGCGGCGATGGCCTTGGCGTCATCCTCAGTTAATGTCAGGACGGTGCCGAAGCCGAGCCGGATCCCGCCACTGGTCGTGCTCCCCGAGAGGATCAAGAGGAGGTTGGTGCCAAAGCTCCTGATCTGCTCCGCCACCTGCGCCCTCGCCCCACTTCCCACGGCGACCATGGCGATCACGGCCGCCACCCCGATGATGATCCCCAGGGTGGTCAGGCCGGAGCGGAGTCTGTTGGCCCGGAGGGCCCTGAGGGCGATCTTGGTCCCGTCGATCAGACGCATATGCGGTCTACTTGATGTGAACCGTCGAGCGTAGAACGTCTTGAATGACGCGGCCATCCCTGAAGTGGATCACCCGATCGGCGTAGGCGGCCACGTCCGGATCGTGGGTCACGAGGACCAGGGTGATCCCACGCTCTTGGTTCAACTGTTGAAAAAGGCCCAGGATCTCCGCACCGGTCTCCGAGTCCAAGTTGCCCGTCGGCTCGTCGGCCAGGATGACGGAGGGGGTGTTGATCAAGGCCCTGGCGATCGCCACCCGCTGCTGCTCTCCGCCGGAGAGCTGGTTCGGATAGTGATGGGCTCTGTCCTCCAGCCCTATGGCCCTCAAGGCCTCCAAGGCCTTCCTCCGACGCTCCCTCGAGGGGACGCCATCGTAGACAAGTGGCAGCTCCACGTTCTCCAGGGCGCTCGTCCTGGACAGGAGGTTAAAGGTCTGAAAGACAAAACCCAGCTTCTTCTTCCGGATGGTGGCCAGATCATCCCGGGAGAGGTGCCCGACATCCATCTCTTCGAGGCGGTACGTTCCTTTGGTGGGACGATCCAGGCACCCCAGGATGTGCATGAACGTGGACTTGCCTGACCCCGAGGGTCCCATGACGGCGACGAACTCGCCTCGCTGGATGGAGAGGCTCACCCCTCGTAAGGCATGGACGAAGACGTCACCGACCAGATAGACCTTGACCAGATCATGGACCTCGATCAAATCCATCTTTCATCCGAGGGTTAAAAGGGCGGAGTCCTCCGGGGCGGCTGGCCCAACAGGAAGGAAGACTGGCTTCCCTTCTCCTTGGAAGAGGTGCCAACGATGACCTCCTGCCCTTCCTTCAGCTCACCCTCCACCGCCTCGGTGAACTGCTGGTCAGAAATCCCCAGTTTGACCCAAACCGGCCTGGGTCCCCTATTCTCTCCCAAGATCCAAACGACCTTCTGAAGGCGCTCCTTCGCCGGTTGGGCGAGGGCCTGGCCCCCCCGCTCACCTTGCAGGGAGAGGTTGGGCTTGAAGCGGAGGGCCGCATTCGGGAGCTTGAGGACGTTCTCCTTCCTGGCCACCAAAAGCTCCACGTTCGCTGTCATTCCTGGCATGAGCTTTAAGTCCGGGTTCTCCACCCGGATGATCACGTCATAGGTGACAACGTTCTGCTGGACGACAGGGGCCTTCCTGATCTGGTGGATCCTCCCTCTAAAGGTCTCACTGGGATAGGCATCCACGGTGAAGGTCGCCTCCTGACCCTCGTGGACCTTGGAGATGTCGGCCTCGTCCACACTGGTCTTGACCTGCATCCGGGTCAGATCCTGGGCAATGATGAAGAGGGTCGGCGCCTGGAGGCTGGCCGCCACCGTCTGCCCCACATCGACACTCCGGGAGATGACGACCCCATCCACTGGGGCCCGGATGAAGGTGTGATCGAGATCCACTTGGGCCTGCCAGACGGCCGCCTCCTTCTGCTTGACGCTGGCCTCGGCCGCCTTCAGCTCTGCCTGCGCGACTTGAAGCTCAGCCTGGGCCGATCGCCAGGAAGCCTGGGCCGCCTCGAGCTGGGCCTTCGATGCCTCCCACTGGGCGATGGCAGCATCGTGCGTTGCCCTCGCCGAATCGCGCTCCTCCTGGGAGATTCCCCCTTCCTTGAAGAGGGCAGACCGGCTCTCGAACTTGATCCTGGCATCGCGGACGGCGACCTCGGCTTTCACCAGGTTGGCCTTGGACGCCTCAACGGCAGCCCTGGCGTTCGCCACCTGGGCTTCAGCTCTTTCGACAGCCGCCCGCTGATGGATGACGCTCGCTTTGGCACTCTCCAAGTCGGCCTTCGCCTGTTGGAGCTTCGCCTCGAAGGTCGCCGGGTCAATCCTGGCGATGAGACGGCCCCGCTTCACCTGGGTGTTGAAATCGGCATAAAGCTCCTTGATCATCCCGGTGACCTGACTCCCCACATCCACCGTGATGACAGGGTTCACGGTCCCGGAGGCGAAGATGCTGGAGGTGATGGTGCCCCGCTCGATCTTCACGGTCCGGTACTGGATACTCTCCGACCCGGCCCAGAAGCGGGAGAAGAGGAACACCCCCCCTACGAGAAGCAGGAGGGCGATCCCGAGAACGATCGACCGTTTCTTCTTAAACCACATCCCCTACCGCGTCAGCTCGACCACGATGGCCCGGACCCGCTTCGGGCCGACGCTCATCGTCTCGTGGACGACCCCGCCTTTCTGGTACCGCCACTCCCCCGTCTTCACCTCAACATCCTGGGATTTGCCATCGGGGAAGGTGACCCTAATGGTCCCCCCTTCTAAGACGATCAGAACATAGTCATACTCATGAAGATGGATGCCGCTTGGGACGTTTGGCTCTAAGATGACGTCATAGACCCTGGCCTTGTCGTTTCCAAACTGGAGATGGTGGCCTACCGCCTCCCACACCGGGACGACCTTGATGGGCGCCTGTTGGGCAAAGACCCCGGCACTCATGAGAACCCCGATCCCGACCACGACGGCCATCCCCAGCTTCTTCCATTGCCGCATCGAAGACCCCCTTTCGTTCAAGCCCCAAAAATCCGCTTCACGCGTCAAGCTCCAACGCTCCTATCCCAGAGCACCCTCTTCCTGAAGCATCGTGAGGGCTCGTTCAAAGGCCTGGACTGTCCGCTCGATGTCCTCATCCGAATGGACGGCGGAAACCCACCCATGCAGGCCGGGGAAATCGACCCCGTTCAGGATCAGGGCCAAGCGGAGCTTGTGATAGAGGTCGAGGTTCGGGTAGGAGAGGAGGGCGACGTGGTTCAACGGTTCCCCACTCCCCGGTTGGCCGACCCCCAAGCGGCGTGGCTCCAGAAGAACGTGGAAGACGGAGGCCTCCCCATAGACCCAGACATCCACCTGAAGGCGGGCGATCACCTCATTGGCTCCATTTCGGAAAAGCTCAGCCGCCCTGCTGGCCCGCTTCTGAGCGTCTCCGTCGGCGATCAGTTCCAACATGGCGACGCCAGCCGAGGCGGACAGGGGGTTGGCGTTAAAGGTCCCCGCGTGGGCGACCTTCTTTTGACGGCTCCCCTTGACGTCGTCGGTGAAGGCCAGGCGATCCATGATCGCCGCCTTCCCCGCCACCGCCCCGCCCGGGAGGCCTCCGGCCAGGATCTTCGCCAGGGTTGTCAGGTCCGGGGTCACTCCGTAATACTCTTGAGCCCCGCCTGGAGCATAGCGGAAGCCCGTGATGACTTCATCGAAGATGAGCACAACCCCTGTCTTCGTCGCCAGCTCCCGGAGGCCCCGGAGGAAGCGGGGATCTGTTGGAATGGCCCCGGCGGTCCCTCCCCCAGGCTCCAGGATGACCGCAGCCACCTCGTTCTCTCGAAGGAAGGCCTCAACCCGGGAGAGGTCGTTAGGAGGGCAGCGCAGGATATCCTCCAGCGACCGGCCCGGCACCCCCGAGGAGAGAGGCTCGGCGTAGGGAGGCTTCACGCCGGCCATGACGTAATCGTGCCAGCCGTGGAAGTGTCCCTCAAATTTGACGACCTTCGATTTCCCCGTAGAGGCCCGAGCCAGGCGGATGGCCAGTTGCGTTGCCTCGGTCCCCGACATGGTGAACCGAACCTCTTCTGCCGAGGGGATAAGCCGCTTCACCCTCTCAGCCCACCGGATCTCCAGCTCATGACAGGCCCCGTAATGGGTTCCCTTCTCAAGCTGAGCGGCGACGGCCCCTGTCACATCAGGATGGCAGTGGCCTAAGAGGAGCGCACCATGCCCCATCCAGTAATCAATCGACTCGTAGCCATCCACATCCCACTTCCGGGACCCCCGCGCCCGCTCGACATAGAGGGGAAAAGGCTTCAGATGCCGGATATCGTGGGTGATCCCTCCGGGGATGGCCTCCTTCGCCCTTCGAAAAAGGGCCTCCGAGGTGGGATGGGCCCGCCGGTAGGCCCCTACGACCCTAGATCCGTGATCTTCTCTCATGGTGCCTCCACTGGACTATGCCCCGAACAATCTCCGCCGAAGCTGGAAAAAGTGTGATGTCCAATGAAGCCAGCGGTCAGAGTGACGATTCAAAGTGTAGCACAGATGTTTACCTTCATCAACAAGTGTTCACAGGCCCCACCCTGTCAGCGCGACACTCAACGAATGACCCCTCCCTTGGTCCGAGAGGAAGCCCTGTTCGTCCTACGGAGGTCGGTAGCACCAAGGTGGTCAGACCATTCGGCCTCTCCAGGCCCAGAGGATGCCCCTTCACACACCCCTGGGCCTCACAAGCCTTGTGGGATGCTATCGGAGAGGTTGGAAAGCCGCCGAAGAGAGATCTTTCAAGCCCTTCCACGCTTCAGAAAAAGAACTTGACAAGAGGAAAAAAGGTGGGGTAGAAGGTTGACCATCCTCGACCCTAGGGGTACGTTGAAACCCCTTTATCCACACCTGTGGATAACCTTGTGGACAACTGAACCTGCTCCCTGCTTGTTCCTCTGGGTGGCGTCATCAATAATGTCCTTTCCTATCGGTCTGTTCCATCATTAGGGGAACTGTGGATAAGGCTTTTAAGAAGTCGATGGGAAACAGAGGCGAAAGACATCACCCTGTGGAGATCCCCACCGTTCACCGGTCCATTTTTCCAGATTCTCCGTCCAGACCACCAGAACAGGGCCTCGAAAGCGCGACAAGAGCAGGAATTTCTTCTGTTTCCACACCTGTGGATAATCCTGTGGATGTGGGAGCCCTTCACCTGCCTTTTCTTCCGCCGCGGGGACCCTAATGGCCTGTCCCTGGCGGAATCTTCTTGGATGGGAGGTTGTGGATAACGTTTGGAGGGATTGACAGATGAGCACAAGACCGTCGCCGACCGTATCCCGGAAGCTATGGGAGGATGCTCTTTCCGTCATCCAAGGGAGACTCCCCTACCAGACCTTTGAGACGTGGTTCAGCCCGCTCGTCTTGGAGTCCCAGGAGGTGGATCACCGGCTACACCTCCTCGTCCCCAACCAGTTCTTCAAGGATTGGTTTGAGGAGCACTACCTGGGTCTCTTGAGAAGCGTCCTAGCCGAGCTAGCCTCTGCCGAGATCGAGGTCCTGCTTCTCGTCCAGGAAAGAGTGGCTCCCCCGGAGGGGGCCAAGGCGGATGTCGCCACCCGACGCCCCGCCCGTCGAGAGCGGGACCCAGGGACAGCCATCAATCCCAAGTATACCTTTGACACCTTCGTCGTGGGGTCCTCGAACCAGTTTGCCCATGCGGGCGCTTTGGCTGTGGCCGAGCAGCCGGCCAGGGCGTATAATCCCTTGTTTATCTATGGCGGGGTGGGGTTGGGGAAGACCCATCTTCTCCACGCCATTGGGAACCGCGCCTTGGAAAAGCACCACGCCATCCGGGTCTCTTACGTTTCCTCCGAGAAATTTACCAACGATTTGATCAATGCTATCCGTTTCGACTCTAACGTCGAGTTCAGGAACCGGTACCGGACCCTGGACCTCCTGCTGATCGACGACATCCAGTTCATCGCCGGGAAGGAGCGGACCCAGGAGGAGTTCTTCCA
>JACQHM010000063.1 GCA_016199025.1 Candidatus Methylomirabilota bacterium
CGGCCGATCCGGCCGAAGCCGTTGATACCCACATGGACTGCCATTGTCGCCCTCCTTCACCCGAGTGAAACAGACAGCGCCTCAAAAGAAGAAAAAGCGCAACCCGCTTTTCAAGCATCCTAGAGCTTTTCGCCCAGAAAGTCAATCGTAAACGCTGGCCATGCTTGGAGAGAAGGTGCTTCCTTCACTTCAGGGCGTCTAGGCCGGCCTGGGCGACTTCGAGGTCCTGCTGGCCGGTCCCGCCGCTCACACCGATCCCACCCACGCACTGCCCCTGGACGAAGATGGGCAGGCCCCCTGGCAACGTAGTGTAGAATTCCGGACCGGCCGCGAAGACGATGGCGACAGCCCCCGCGTCATCCAACGGTTGTCCCACCGAGCCGATCTTCCCCGTCGGCATCCGGTTCGAGGCCGCAGCCAGGGCCTTTGCCAGAGCGATCCGGACGTTGTGAGGCTTCCCTCCTTGCGTCCGGACAAAGGCCAGAAGGTTCGCCCCTTCGTCAACGACGGCGATGCTCATCGGCACCCCGACCTCCTTCGTCTTCGCCGCCGCCGCTTTGATGATCTTCCCCGCTCCTTCCTCTGTCAATTTCAACGCCTGGATTGTGTCCATAGCCTCCTCCTTCTCCTTTTCCATCTTCCCTCTGCCCTTTGACGTTTACAGGACCCGGGCCAACGTGTAGACGGCCGCTTCTTGAGCACCGGCCTTTACCAACACCTTGGCACACTCGTTCACGGTGGCTCCGGTGGTGTAGACATCGTCGATCAATAAGACCCGTTTCCCGATGATCCTCTCGGGCCTGACGACCTGGAAGGCTCTTTCCACATTCTCCTCCCTGGCCTTACGATTCCCTTCCTGCGGGTTCGTGGAGCGGGATCTCACAAGGGCCTTCCGCTCGACGGGAACACCGAAGCGCCTGGAAAGGGCCTCGGCCAAGATGAGGGCCTGGTTGAACCCCCGTTCCTTCTCCCGCTTTTGGTGGAGCGGGACGGGAATGAGTCGATCATAGAAAGCCACATCGACCCTTCCGTAGGCCGCCTCGGCCATGAAGGCTCCCAGGTGTCGTCCCAAAGTGACCTTCCGGCCATACTTCAACGCGAGGATGGCCTGACGCATGACCCCACCCTCCTCGTAGAGGGCTGCAGCGCGGGCAGAGGAGAAATAGACCCTCCGCTCCCGGCATGGGCCGCAGAGGTATTCAGGTGTCAGGAGGACAGCCTGGGGAGAGGGAAAGGGCCACCCGCACCGGAGACAGAAGGGTTCCCGGGAGGGACGGACCTTCATCCAACAACTGCCGCAGATCATGGAGCGCCCCTGAGCATCCAAAGGGGAGGAGCACACGAGACAGGGGACTGGGAAGAGGAGATGGAGAAAGGCAGCCGCAAGCTCCCGCATCGGCGAGGCCTCGCCCTGGCATTCGCTTCGGGAGGTCAAGAATAAAAGGTTGAACGCCGACGAATAAAAAAAGCCCGCAGGTTTTCGATGCCTGCGAGGATCGATATTCTTAAGAGGCGAGAACGTGATCAATGAAAACGCCTGATCCCCTTACCGACGCTCCTCCTCCTCCTGACAGGAAATACAGTACTTGGCGAAGGGGAGGGCCTCCAGGCGCCTCTCGTGGATCTCCTCCCCGCACTTCTCGCACAGGCCGTAGCTTCCACCTTTGATCTTCTCCAACGCCTCGTCCACCTGCCGGAGGAGCCTCCGCTCCGCATCACCGATGGAGAGGAGGAACTCCTTGGTGTAAGCGGTGGAGGCCTGATCGGCGATGTCCTGGATGCCGTCGCTGCTCGCCTCCATGGTCGCAGTCTTTCGCTCCCTGACCTCGCTCAGGAGCGACCGCCTCTTCTCCATGAGCACCTGCTTGAGTTTCTCGAGTTTCGACGCCTGCATCGTCCCCTCCCTTCACCCGAACCGGGCCTCCTCAGTCCAGCCCGTACCGCTTCCGCTTCTCCAGCAAGGTCTTTCGGTTGATCCCCAGGATCTTGGCGGCCCGGCCTTTATGGCCCCTGACCTTTCTCAAGACCCGTTTGATATACTCCCGTTCCAGCTCCGACAGGGTCATCCCTTCGTCTTCGGCGCTATCCTCCAGCCCGACGGCGAGGAGGTCGAGGCCGAGATCCTCGGGCCCCAAAATTGGCCCCTCGGAGAGGAGGACCGCCCGCTCGATCGTGTGCTCCAGCTCCCTGACATTTCCAGGCCAAGGATACCGGAGGAGGAGACCGAAGGCCTCCTGATTGAGTCCCCTCACCGCCTTCTCATACTTCCTGGCGTAATGAGCCAAGAATGTCTTGGCCAGCAACGAGATGTCTTCCCGGCGCCTCCGTAATGGGGGAAGACGCAGGGGAAACACGTTTAACCGGAAGTAGAGATCCTCCCGGAAGCGGTTCTCTCGGAGGGCCTCCTTCAGGTTCCTGTTGGTGGCGGCGATGATCCGGACGTCAACCCTGATGGTCTCGGTCCCCCCCACCCTCTCAAAGGCCCGCTCCTCCAGGACCCTGAGGATCTTCGCCTGGAGAGGCGGGGACATCCCCCCCACCTCGTCCAAAAACAACGTTCCCTCATGGGCCAACTCCAACCGACCGAGCTTCTTGGCGAAGGCGTCGGTAAAGGCCCCCTTCTCATGGCCAAAGAGCTCATTCTCCAAAAGGGTCTCGGGCAGGGCGGCACAATCGACCTTGATGAACGGTCCACCCTTCTGATGACTCTCCTCATGAAGGGCCCGGGCCAGCACCTCCTTGCCGGTGCCGCTCTCTCCCTGGATCAGGATCGTGGCATCGGTCCGCGCAACCTGGGAGGCCAGCCGAAGAACCTCACGCATGGAGGAACTTGCCGCGATCAAGGCCGAGAACCCTTGCTTGTCTCTGCCGAACGCCGCCACTGTTTCAGAGCCGCCGCTTCGGGGCATCCGCCCAGAGGCCCTCTAGATCGTAGTAACGCCTCGTTTCTTCCTCGAAAATATGGATGACAAAGTCGCTGTAGTCAAGCAAAATCCAGCGCGCTTCCTTGTACCCTTCCTTATGGTGCAAAACTCGTGCCTGGGTCTTGGCGAGACGCTCCTCGACTCGGTCGGCGAGGGCCCGGACCTGTCGATCCGTGTCAGCGCTGATGATGATGAAGTGGTCCGTGAACGAACAGAGGCCCCGGAGGTCCAGGACAACAAGGTACCTGGGCTTGACCTCGGAGGCCGCCTCGGCTGCCAGCTTCACCAGCTCCTCTGTCGTGAGAATGTCTTCCCTCCTTGCACTAAGAACGCTTCTTTTGATAAAGGCGGTTCTTGGCCATATAGGCCGCGACGGTGTCGGTCACCAAGAACCGGATGCTCCTTCCCTCCTCCACGAGCTTTCGAATCTCGTGGGACGAGATATCCAGGGAGACGACCTCCACCAAGAGGACCAGGCCTGATTCGTACTTGCGCCTGGCGACCTCTGAAGTGATCTCCGCGATCTTCAGGTATTGAAATTTCGGGTCGCCGAGGCGCCGCTTCTGTTCGGGGGTGAGCACCCCCTCCACCTGGTCAAGTCGCCAGCCCGGCCTGGCGGTGACGATGACCTGGACGGAATTGATGATCTCCTTCGGGTCCTTCCAGTTGGCCATGTCTAGGAAGGCATCGACACCCATGATAAAGTAGATGTCGGCATCCTCGCCATAGATCCTCCGGAACTCCAGGACGGTTTCCACCGTGTACGAGCGTCCCGGTCTTTTCAGCTCGATAGGGGAGACGGTGAAGTAGGGGGTAAAGACCGTGGCGAGGGAGATCATCTCGTAGCGGTGGATAGCCGAGGCCACGGCCTTCTCTTTGTGAGGCGGCCTGGCGGCGGGGACGAAGATGATCCTGTCGAGGCCGAAGGCCCAGTGGATCTCCTCGGCAGCCCTCAGGTGGCCCAGGTGGATCGGGTCAAAAGTACCCCCGATGACGCCAATGCGCATCCCCTGCTCCTCCTTGATCCCCGACCCTTTTCACACGAATTTGAGCTTCAAAGCGTTCGGATCAAGGATCGGTGTAGATAGAATGCTTCTTACCTTCCCGCAACAAGTAAAATCCGTTCTCTTCCAGATACTTGATCAGGTCACGACGCTTGACCGACACCCTACACCTCGACTGGCACTTGCTCTAACAGGGCACCACCAACAGGAATCTCTTTCCCTTGCTGCCGATAGGCCATGACCATTTCGTACAGAGCATCCTTCAGCAGTTCCCGGCATTCTTCTAACGTCTTCCCCTCTGTGACGACCTCTGGCCACTCCACCAATTGGCCCATATAGCCTTAATAAGAGTTTCGCTATCAGATCGTTCGTATACCTTCTTCATTTCTGATAAATACTTTTTTATAGAATTTCTTTGTTTGATGTCCTTTTCTACTTCCTGTAATAGCCTGGTTAACTCAGACAGGATTAATTTTGCAAGAGAACTTTCATTGTTGGCCAGTATGTTCATACGCTTATCCTTTTCTTTTCTGTTTTTAGGCAGCAATTTCGTCTAACGGTTCATAACCGAACTGGTCCGTTTATCCCTCCAAAATCGGGTTTAACCTGAATGAGTTCGTTTATCCATACTCAGGTTACATTGCCACTTTTCTTTTGCTTGCATGAAGAACCGTAATACCTATGACTTCTCCCTTTTCGTAGCGAATGAGAATATCATCGTCGGTAAGCTCACTATCATCCGCATGACTTGGCTTTTTAAAGTTTAAATACAGAACATCTGCTTCCTCATCATAACTATACCAAATGCGCTTAAAAGGTATACTCAACAGTTGGGAAGCAAGATTTAGAATCGCTTTCACGTCTATCGAGGCCATAGCTGTGTTCTCCTTTCGATTTGCTCGATTCTCCTCGTCAAGAAGGCTGTAATGATAAATCCATCCTCTTTGCTCACCTCTTTGTAGACGACAACCAAATATTTTCCTGGCTCAACTTGTTTAGTCGCAAGCAACTCTGCAGCCTTGCCCTCATAAATTGCCAGTGGTTCTTGAACGGATTCAAGAACCTCGAAATAATAACCAGCCATCTCTGAATGCTCTTCGGTAATATGAAGCCATCTCTCTCCAGTTAATCTGATAGGTACACCATTTTTCGATTGAACTATCTCCATCGGTGGGCGGCCCACCGCCTTTACTCAACCTCCGCCGTCAACCTGCTGACAAGCTCTGAGACAAGGCTCATGGTTTTTTCCACATCCCGCTCCGTAATGTCCGCGTGGTAGTCGTACCTGGCCTTGTTCCGTTGCTCAAGGGCCTGCCGCACCTCTCTCCCCGTGGAGGCAGGAACCAACTGGGGCTTGACAGACACCTCCCCAAACTTGGTCACCACCCCGCTCTGCGTCTTCGGGAGATCGTCCAGCTTCGAGAGCAGGAGGCCCTTCACGCATAACTCTATAATATCTCTACCATCGGCATTTCTGGAGATCTTGGATTAGGTATAAGCATCCGAGTGCTGGTGTCAACCACAAGATCTAACTCCTCAAGCACAATTTGACCAATCAGAGGTTCTGTTCCCTCCTCTTCCGCTAACGCATCAAAACTCCCGACGCGTCCTTTAATTTCAACAAGGAGACCTGCATAGACTGATTTCTGTTGCCTCTGGTTATTTGCATATTTCACCGTTGCCTCACGGATCTTTATCAGGCTAAGTTCGTCGATAAGGTTCTGAGGCAGCACGAGCATCGTGGCTCCTGTATCTATAACTGCATCAACCTCAACCGACTTTGCAGGGTCAAACAAGCTGGTGAGTTTGACCTTTTCAATCACCTTCCCCATATCAATTCCTCCTTTCACCTCCTTGCACTGATGTTCAGATAACGTTTCCAGCATAAGCGAACCCCAAAGGAGTTGGGTGGAGCGAGGCGTAACCGCTTATGCACTGTTAACTGCTGTTGACGAGTGCCTCTATTCTCTGCCTTAGCACGTTCATTTGCGAGAGTCCCGGACGTGGCCCTCGCCGAAGACGATGAACTTCTCAGAGGTCAGCTCCTGAAGGCCCATAGGCCCCCTGGCATGGAGCTTCTGGGTGCTGATCCCCATCTCCGCCCCCATCCCAAACTCCCCGCCGTCGGTGAAGCGGGTAGAGGCGTTCACGAAGACAGCGGAGGCATCCACCTCCCGTAAGAACCGCATCGCCCTCCCATGATCCTTCGTGACAATGGCCTCGGCCAATCCGGAGCTGTGTCGGGCGATATGCTCTACCGCCTCCTCGAACGAGGAGACCACCTTGATAGAAAGGATCAGATCGAGGTACTCGGTCTCCCAATCGACCTCTGTTGCCTCCTTCACATTCTGGGCGATCGCCCGAGTCCTGGGGCAACCCCTCACCTCCACCCCGGCCTTGTTCAGGCGCTCGATCATCCTGGGCAAGAAGTCCCTCGCGACCCCCTCATGGACCAACAGGGTCTCCATGGCGTTACACACCCCTGGCCGCTCGACCTTGGCGTTGTAGCAGATCTCCTCGGCCATCCCGAGGTCGGCATCCTCGTCCACGTAGGTATGGCAGAGTCCCTTCTCGTGGGCGATGACCAGGATCGTGGAGGTCTCCCTGACCATTCGGATAAGCTCCCCGCCGCCCCTGGGGATGACCAGGTCGAGGTAGCGATCGAGCGTCAAGAGCGCTTTGACGGCGGCCCGATCCGTTGTCCTGACAAAGCCCAAGCACCCCTTGGGGAGGCCGGCGTCGGAGATGGCCTCCTCCAGCACGTCCACAAGGGCCCCGTTGGAGCGGATCGCCTCTTTCCCGCCCCGGAGGATGACGGCGTTCCCGGATTTCAAACAGAGGCCGGCGGCATCGGCCGTGACGGAGGGCCTTGACTCGTAGATCACACCGATGACCCCCAGAGGGACCCGCATCCTCCCGACCAAGAGGCCATTCGGCCTCCTCCACATCCCGGTCACCTCCCCCACGGGATCCGGGAGTCCGGCAATCCCCTTGAGGGCCTTCGCCATCTGCTCCAGCCATTTCTCATTCAGCGTGAGGCGGTCGATGAAGGCCGAGGGATGCCCCGCTTCCACAGCCGCCGCAAGGTCCTGGGCATTGGCTTCAAGGATCTTTGCCTTCTCCTTCAGGAGCCCTTCGGCCATAGCCTCGAGGGCCCGGTTTTTGACCTCCGTCTTCGCCCACGCTAAGAGGCGCGAGGCCTGCTTGGCCTCTTCGGCGATGGCAACGATCTCCTGCATGATGATCTCTCCTCTTGGAATATTTTTGATTTACGATTGCCGATTTTCGATTTTAAAATCCCAAATTGCCAATCGAAAATTGTAAATTCCCTTGAGACTTCACTCCTTGAGGATGACCAGATTATCCCGGTGGACCACTTCGTCGTAGGGCTTCTGGCCCAAAGCAGCCTCGATCTCCGTGCTCCTTCTCCCCTTGATCCGTTCCACCTCCTCAGCGCTGTAGTTCGTCAGGCCCCTGGCGAACTCGATCCCGTCCTCCCCGACCAGGCCCACCACGTCGCCCGCCCCGAAGGACCGAGAGACCGCTTTGATCCCGGAAGGGAGCAAACTCTTCCCCCGTTGGATCAGGGCGGTCTTCGCCCCTTCGTCCACCATGATCCGGCCCTTGGGGTGAGAGGCGAAGGCCAGCCACCGTTTTCGGCTCTCCATCCGGGAGACCTCGGGGACGAAGAGCGTCCCCAGCGCTTCCCCCGCGAGGATCCTGGTGAGGGTCGCCTCCTTCAGACCGTTGGCCACGATGGCGGGGATGCCAGAGGCCGCGGCTTTCTTCGCCGCTTTCACCTTGGCCCCCATCCCCCCGACACCCGTCAAGGATGTTTCCCCTCCGGTCCAGAAGGGGATCTCAGGTCCTTTCGGAGGCACGAGGGGGATCAGCCTGGCCGATGGGTCTTTCCGAGGATCGGCGGTGAACAGGCCGTCCATGTCGGTCAAGATGACCAACAGGTCCGCGTCCACGAGCTGGGCAACCAAGGCGGAGAGGATGTCGTTGTCGCCGAACTTGATCTCCTCGACGGCAACCGTGTCGTTCTCGTTGATGATGGGGATGACCTGGAGCTTGAGGAGGGCAAAGAGGGTGTTCCGGGCATTTAAGTACCGGTGGCGGTAACGGAAGTCCTCCTGGGTGAGGAGGATCTGGGCAGCCTTCTGGCCGCATGACTGGAAGGCCTCTTCATACGCCCACATGAGGCGGTTCTGGCCCACGGCGGCCGCCGCCTGCTTCAGGGGGATGCTCTTTGGCCGCTTAGTTAAGCCCAGATGGTCCATTCCGGCCAGGATCGCTCCCGAGGAGACAAGGACTACCTGAAGACCCTGATGGCGGAGGGAAACCAGCTCCCCCGAGAGCCGCTCCAGCGTCGGGTGATGGAGCCTGAACCCTCCGTTGCTCAAGACCCCTGACCCGACCTTGACGACGACGCGCCTGATCCCCTTCAAGAGCACGGCTCGGTCGATGGAGGGCTGGACAGGCCGCCTCATCGGGTCGCCCCCACCGTCTCCATCAAGGCCGAGGCCAGATATTCCACCAGAGGTTTCAAGCCCTCCCCGGTGATGGCCGAGACGGGGAAGACGGGGAAACCCCTCTTTGCACAAAAGGCTTCAAGAACCTTGAGGTTCTTCGCATGGGGAAGGTCAATCTTGTTGGCGGCAACGACGCGGGGTCGCTTGGGGAGGGCAGGATTGTAGGCGTTCATCTCCGCCTCGACGGCCTCGAAGGAGGCAACGGGATCCTCCCCTGAGGCAGAGGAGATGTCGATGACCTGGACCAGGAGGCTGGTCCGTTCGACATGGCGCAGGAACTGGAGCCCAAGACCGGCCCCCCGAGCCGCCCCCTCGATCAACCCGGGGAGGTCGGCCACCACGAAGCTTTGAAAGGGTCGGGCCTCGACGACGCCCAGGAAGGGATGGAGGGTTGTAAAAGGATACTCGGCGATCTTCGGCCGGGCGGCGGTGAGTTTGGCCAGGAGGGAAGATTTCCCGGCATTGGGGAGCCCAACGAGCCCCACATCGGCCAGGAGCTTGAGTTCCAGGTGCAAGACCCGCTCCTCCCCCCTCCCCCCCTCCTCGGCGTATCGGGGGGCACGGTTCGTTGGGGTCGCGAAGCGAGCGTTCCCGCGGCCCCCCCTCCCGCCCCTCGCCACCAGGACCTGTTCTCCCTCCTGGGCGAGATCGGCCAGCATCTGGCCTGAAACGGCATCCTTGACCACCGTGCCGATGGGGACCTTGATGACGAGATCGACCCCCGAACGCCCATGCTGGCCCTTCCCCCGGCCGTGTTCTCCACGGTCAGCCCGGTAGTGCCGTTGATACCGTTGATCGACGAGGGTATGATACGAAGCGCTCGCCTCGATGGAGATGCTCCCCCCCTCCCCCCCCTCCCCCCCGTCAGGGCCGCCCCTGGGGACGTATTTCTCACGCCGGAAGCTCACGCACCCCCTGCCGCCGTCCCCGGCCTTCACGAAGATCCTTGCCGTATCAATAAACATCAGGGCGCAACATAGGGTGTAAGGTATAGGGTATGGGGTGTAGGGTTTAAAGCGTAAGGGAAAATTTTTCCCCTACCCTACACCCTAAACCCTTTGAACTTGCCCTTAGGCGGGGATGACGCTGATGATCCGGTTCCCGCCACTCTGTTCGAAGGCCACAACCCCTGAGATCTTGGCGAAGAGCGTATCGTCGGAGCCGATCCCAACGTTCCTGCCGGGCTTGAACCTCGTCCCCCGTTGCCTGACGATGATGCTCCCCCCAGTGACAAACTGACCGGCGAAGGCCTTCACGCCCAGGCGCTTCCCGGCGCTGTCCCTCCCGTTTCGGGAGCTTCCCATCCCTTTCTTGTGCGCCATCCTCAAACCTCCATGATGATCTCTTTGATGCGGAGCTGCGTCAGCCCTTGGCGGTGTCCCGTCTTCCGCCGATAGTTCTTCCGCCGCTTGAACTTGAAGACGATGACCTTGGGGCCTTTCCCGTGGGCGACGATCTCGGCCATGACCTTGGCCCCGGCGAGGAGAGGGCTCCCGATCCTTGGGGAACCGTCCTGGTTGACCATGAGGACCCTGGGAAGCTCCACCAAGGTCCCCGGCTCGCCAGAGAGCTTCTCCACGGCGATCACGTCTCCCGGGGAAACCTTGTACTGCTTGCCTCCTGTTTCGACGACGGCATACACGTCGCATCCTCCGAGTGTTGAAAGCTGAAGAACCCTGCGACAAAAATACAGACAGGAGGCGAAGAACGCCTCCTGCCTTAATTCATAACATCCAGACGGGGCTTTGTCAAGAGTGGCGTGAGGGGGGCGGGCTCGCTCCCCGGTCCCGGACCGTCACGCTCACCGCATCCGGGGGGCTGGCCTGGGTGCCATCGTGCACCACAACCTGAAAGGTCAGGTCCACCTTGCTGGCGCTGAAGGGGGCCCGAAAGGTCGGGCTCAGCGCTGTGGGATCGGACAGGGCCACCGGCGGGTAGTTCTCCCCCCAGATCTGGCGCGTCAGCAGGTTACCAGCGGCATCGTAGGTGTAGGTGATGACCCGCCCATCGCCATAGCCGGCCCGGATCAGCCGCCCGGCCTCATCGTAGGTATAGGTGGTGGTGCCGGCCAGGGCCGCAGAAATAGTCACAAAGAAAAAGAGCAGGAAAAGCACAAACCTGGCCGGCCCACGGGTCTTTGCGTTTGCTGCCACGGTCCTTTCCCCCTGGGATATATTCACGACCTTGTTAGGGACACCATTCCTTCGACAGAACCCGTGGTGAGCGCAGTCGAACCACTCAGGACAGGCCCTTCGACTTTGCTCAGGACAGGCGTGCTGCAACCCCGTTGCACCTGGAAGATGCTCCTACATAAGACCCAAGGATGACACAC
>JACQHM010000013.1 GCA_016199025.1 Candidatus Methylomirabilota bacterium
GAAGCTTTGCCTCACCTTCGGAGGGGAGAGGGAGGACCTCATCTACTGCCTTCGGAGGCTTTTGTCTCACGAACCGGAGGATCTCCCCGTCCCGAAGGGCCACGAAGCCCCCGGAAAGGGAGAGCTGTCCACGAGAGGGACCTGTCAAGAGATCCTCCAAGGCGGCCACCCGCTCAAAGGACAAGGACAGGCCCCCGAGGAGCCCGAAGGCCTCCCGGAGGATCCGACGCTTCAGCGCCAGGGGGAGCTCCTGGAGGGTCGGGATATGCAACGCCGGCTCCCCGCCCTCCGGTTTAACGAGGATGGAAGCGAGGCGCTCCCGGACGAGGAGGGAGAGATAGGCCTCTTCCTCCCGAAAGATCAGCGCAGCTTGGGCCAGACATCGGACGATCCGCGGGTTGTACTCGGCAAGGACCGGGAGGAGTTGGAGCCGGATCCTGTTCCGGAGGTAATCCGCCTTCACATTCGAGGAATCCACGACGAAGAAGATCTCGTGGGCCCGGGCATAAGCCAGGATCCCCTGCCGACTGGTCCCGATCAGCGGCCGGATGATCCGCCCCTCCCGAATGGGGGGAATCCCGGCCAGGCCGCGTACGCCAGAGCCCCGGAGGAGGTTGATCAGGAAGGTCTCCGCCAGATCGTCCTGGGTATGCCCGAGGGCGATCTTGGAGGCCCCAACGGATTCCGCCACCCGGTCCAAAAACTGGTATCGGACCTTCCTGGCGGTCTCCTGGAGGGAACATCCCGTCTCACGTTTGACCTCGATGCGCTCAACGGTCGCCGGGAGGGCGAGGAAAGCTGCCTGCTCCCTCACGAATCTGGCGTCCCGCTCCCCCTCCTCCCCTCGGAGGCCATGGTCGAGGTGGGCCACATGCAGCCGGAGGGCCAAAGGTTCCCGGAGGCGGACGAGGAGATGGAGGAGGACCATGGAGTCAACACCGCCCGAGACAGCGACGACTACCCCCTCCCCCCCCTGGAGCATCCCGAAACGGGCGATGGTTTGGCGGATCTTCTTCAACAGCATGGGCAGCGTAAGGAGATGTGGACAAGCAGAGAAATCAACCACTCGGAGGGATTCTATGGCGATGGGGAGGTCTTGTCAAGGGAAAGGCCGGGCTCCCCAGGGCCATTCAATGTTCAACGGCCGTGCCCTACAGACACGAGAACTGAATAACCCAGGACTTCAAGGCTCCAGCCTTGAAAAGCCTCTTTGGGTCTGGTATCCTATGTCCACGGTGAACACTCAGCAGATGATGAATGCCGTCCTTGTCATCGACGACGAACGCCTGATCCGGGAGCTTTGCCGAGACATCCTCACCAGCGCGGGATTCCCGGTCCTCTCGGCCAAGGATGCCCTGGAAGGGCTCCAGCTTGTCCAAGAGAAACCCATCGGGGCGATCCTGCTGGATATCATGATGCCCAAAATGAGCGGGCTCGACGCCCTGAAGCGGTTCGGTGAGGTGGCCCCCGAGGTCCCGGTCGTGATGGTGACGGCCGACTCCACCCAAAAGAGCCTCATCAACTCCCTCCGGTTCGGCGCCTACGACTTCATCCCCAAGCCCTTCGATCCCCAGGACTTGGTCCACGCCGTGCGGAGGGCGATGGAGCGGCATCGGCTCCTGAAGGAGAACCGGGAGCTGATGGAGGCCCTCACGCATAAGGTGGAGGAGCTGACCACGCTAAACGCCCTCTACGAGGAGCTTGCCCAGCGATTAGAGGAAAAGGTCGAGGAGCAAACGGCTGAACTCCAGAAGGGGAAGACACTCCTGGAGAGCATCCTGGCCCATATGGCCTCGGGCCTCTTGGTGGTGGACCCGGATGGGCGGATCAAGACGATCAACCGGTACGGGGCAGGGGTCCTTCGTCCCAGCCCGGAGGCCCTTCTCGGGGAGAGGCTTTTGGACCATTTTCCGGACGCCCAGGAACTCCTCCTGGTGAAGCCGGACCGGATTTCTAAGGAGATAGAGCTTCACCTCTCCGACGGGACCGTCATCCCTCTGGGGTTCAATAATTCTTACCTCCTCAACCCTCGTGGGGAACGGGAAGGGGTGATCATCGTCTTCCGGGATCTCTCCGAGATCAAACAGCTCCAGGAGGAGATCCGGAAGAAAGACCGCCTGGCCACCATCGGAGAGGTCGCCTCAGGGATCGCCCACGAGATCAGGAATCCTCTCTTTGGCATCAGCTCGGTGGCCCAGATCCTGGCCAGGGAGGTCCCCTTCGAGCCGGTCCATCGGGAGCTGGTCTTCGCCATGTTGGCGGAGACCAAACGCCTCAACACCCTGGTTGAAGACCTCCTCTTCTATGGCCGCCCCCCCTCCCTTTCCTTGAACCCTGTGGACCTTTACCAGATCTGGGAGGAGATCCTGAACTTACACGCCGATCAGCTGGCTGAAGGGCAGATCACCCTCATGAAGGAATTCGACGGAAACCTCCCCCCCCTCCTCCTCGACGGCAACAAGATCAGACAGGTCTTCTTGAACGTCTTGAAGAATGCCTTCGAGGCCACCCCACCAGGAGGGACGATCACCATAAAAACCAAAAGGCAAAAGGCAAAAGGCAAAAGGCAAAAGGAAGACCCCGATGCAGCCCCGACACCCACCACCCATCACCCTGATGTTGAGTTCGTTGAGATCTCCGTCCAGGATACAGGGTTAGGCATTGCACCGGAGCGCCTGGAACGGATCTTTGAGCTCTTCTTCACCACGAAGGCCAGCGGTTCGGGGCTCGGGCTTCCCATCTGCCGGAGGATCATCGAGGACCACGGGGGAAGCATCACCGTGACAAGCGAGCGGGGGAAGGGGAGCTGCTTTACCATCCTTCTTCCCGTGAACGTCCCACGCTCGATGGTCGAATGGGACGAGACATGACACCGACCTTATTGATCATCGACGACGAGGCCACGATCCGGAGGAGCCTCCGCCATATCTTCGAGGCCAAGGGATACCGGGTCCTGGAGGCGAGGAACGGAGCCGAAGCCTTCACCCGCACCCAGGATGAGGCCCCCGAGGCGATCCTCCTTGACCTTCGGCTCCCCGACTGCGATGGCCTTGACCTCCTGGACAAGCTGAAAGCCGCCGACCCTGAGGCTGCTATCATCGTCCTCACGGGCCATGGCACCATCGAGGCGGCCGTAACCGCCATCAGGAAGGGGGCGGAGGACTTCCTGGAGAAGGATCCCCACAGCCTGGAGGCCACAGAGCTTCGGGTCGAGAAGGCCCTCGAGCACCTCAGGCTGAAACGAGAAAACCTCTACCTGAAGGGGCGGGCCAAGGCCCAGGAGCTCGCTATCCCGGGGGAGTGCCAGGCCATCCAACAACTCAACGCGATGGTGGACCTCCTGGCCCAGAGCCCCACCACGACTGTCTTGGTCCAGGGGGAGAGCGGCACGGGGAAGGAGTTGGTGGCCTGGGCCATTCATAAGAAAAGCCCGAGAAGAGAGAAACCCTTCATGGAAATCAACTGCGCCGGGCTCTCCGAGACCCTGCTCGAGTCGGAGCTGTTCGGCCACGAGAAAGGGGCCTTTACCGACGCCAAGACCTTAAAACGGGGCCTGTTGGAGGTGGCGGATGGTGGAACAGTCTTTCTGGACGAGGTGGGGGATATGCCGATGTCCGTCCAGGCCAAACTCCTCCGGGTCCTGGAGACTAAGAGCTTCCGGCGGGTGGGCGGAACCCGGGACTTGACCGTGGACGTCCGGATCATCGCGGCGACCAACAAGGAGCTGGCCAAGACGGTCCAACAGGGGACTTTCCGGGAAGACCTCTCTTA
>JACQHM010000061.1 GCA_016199025.1 Candidatus Methylomirabilota bacterium
GGATGGAACTGCTGGCGCAGATCGACGGCGAGTATCCCCGGGTGCGGGCCCAGTTCGTGCCCCGACCGTGCATGCACTGCGATGAGCCGCCCTGCGTCCAGGTCTGTCCCGTGGATGCCACCTATAAGCGGGAGGACGGCCTGGTCGCCCAGGACTACGACCGGTGCATCGGCTGCCGCTACTGCATGGTGGCCTGCCCCTACGGCGTCCGCTATTTCAATTGGAAGCGGCCCGAGTTCCAGGCAACGGAGTCTCTGAATCCCGACCAGGTCTCCGGCCTTCATGGGGGGCGGGAGGGCCCGGCAGTGAGGCCGGTGGGCGTGGTGGAGAAGTGCACCTTCTGCGTCCACCGGCTCGAAAAGGCCATCGAGAAGGCCAAAAGAGAAGGGAGGGAGGTCCAGGACGGGGATTACGTCACGGCCTGCACCCAAACTTGCACCGGGGGGGCGATCAAGTTTGGGGACCTGGATGATCCTTCGAGCGAGGTCTACAGGCTCTCGCGCGACAAGCGGGCCTTCAGGCTCCGGGAGGAGCTGGGGACGGAGCCCCGGGTTTACTATCTCAAGGAGGGATGAGATGGCACGGATTGACGAGCGATACTTACGCCCCTTATTCAAGATAGGCCCGGGATACGTGCTGTCCACGGGCGCCCTCCTCGCCCTCGTCGCTTGGGCTATTTATGCTTACTCCTTTCAGCTCAAGATCGGCCTGGCCATCACCGGGATGAACACCCCGACCTCCTGGGGATTCTACATCGTCAACTTCGTCTTCTTCGTGGGCTTAAGCGCCGGGGGGATCATCATCGCCTCCCTGGTCCACGCCTTCGGCATCCAGCGGTTCCGATCGGTAGCCCGGATCGCCGAGCTGATGGCTATCAGTTGCCTGATCCTCGCTACGATCTTCATCATGTTGGACCTGGGCCGTCCCGACCGCTTCTACCACCTCTTCCTCTACGGCCGTTTCGCGTCACCGCTGATCTGGGATGTGATCGTGATCACCCTCTACCTCCTGGTCGGCATGGCCTACGGGTACTTCGGGACGCGGGCCGATCTCGTGCGGTGTATGGCGCTGATCCCCCACAGGCGGGGGCTCTTCCAGCTTCTCGCCTTAGGCTATACCGACCTCTCGGAGCGGGCGATCAGGAGGGATCGAAAGATCCTGAAAGGCCTGGCCATCGTCGGCCTCCCCTTGGCCGTGGCCCTTCACTCGGTCACAGCCTGGATCCTGGGGCTGGTGAAGGCCCACCCCGGGTGGCACAGCGCCCTCCTGGCCCCTCTCTTCGTCATTTCGGCCACCGTGTCGGGATTGGCCCTGCTCATCGTTTCGGTGGTCTTCAGCAAACGGGTTCTCAAAGTCGAGATCGAGGAGGAAGTCATTAAGGATTTAGGAAAGCTCCTGACCCTCTCGATCCCCGTCCTCGGTTACTTCCTCTTCGCCGAGCTGTTGACGGTGACCTATGCTAAGGAGCCGGCAGGCCTCCACGTCTTCCAGGAGATGATGTTTGGCCCGTATGCCCCCTTCTTCTGGGGGAACCTGATCCTGGGCCTCCTCTCTCCCCTGGTCGTCCTGGCAAAGCCTCGGCCGAAGCTCGTCGTGGGGGTGGGCCTAGCGGCCGGCCTGGTCATCGCCCTGGCGGTGGTGAAGCTCCAGATAAAGGTTCCCTTCCTCCTAAACTATGTCTTCCCCTACCTCCTCGGCTTCTCCCTCCCGGCATGGTTGGAATACCTCCTCCTCTGGCTGTTCGGGCTCCTCCTCCCCCTGATCCTCCTCCTGGACGAGAGGAGGCGGGTGGACACCCGGATAGGGATTGCCGCGGCGCTGGTCGTCCTGGGGATCCTGGCCGAGCGGTGGAACATCGTGATCGCTCCTCTTTTAGGCCATGCCCATCTGCCCTATGCCCCGGGAGGCTATACCCCCACACCGCTGGAGCTTTCACTGGTGATCGGGGTCTACGCCTTAGGCGCCCTTTTCTTCGCCATCGCCGCCAAACTCCTGCCGTTGGTGGAGCTGGAGGAGGAGGCCGGAATTTGAGGGACAAAAGCCCATGAAGGTGGGGGTCTTTCTGGAGCCCTGGAGTGACGAGATAGCGAATTTCCTGGGAAGGAAGGGAATCCCTACCTTCCCTGTCCCGAGAGCCCCTCGGAAGGAAACGCCCCAGGCCCTCCAGGCTCTCATTCGGCGATCGGAGATCAGGGGAGCTGTCCTCGTTGAAGAGGAGGAAAGGCTGGAGGGAGGGTTCGTTGAGGCGCTCCAGGAGGCTGGGATCCCACCATATGCTTTCGAGGTGGTCAGGTTTCCTCCGGGACCCCTTGAGCGAGAAGCTATGGAGCAGGCCAAGCTCCTTACCCTCGCGGCCGTGGAAGGGGTGAGGGTCCAGGGGGAGGTCGATCCTGAACATCTGAAGCCGACCTTCGTGTCAGTCCAGGAGGCCTTAAGGCGCCGGGACTTTCTCTTTGGCTTCTTCAAACCCCGCTACGAGGTGATCCCGGCTGTGAAAGCCGACCGTTGTACGGCCTGGAAAGGCTGCCGCCTCTGCCTGGACGCCTGCCCCCAAGAGGCCATCTCCTTCCAAAAGAGACACATCGTCCTCGATAAAGGCTCCTGCACGGCCTGCGGTGCTTGTCTTCCGGCCTGCCCTGAAGAGGCCATCAGCTCCCCCCGCTTGAACCCCAAAACCCTGGATGCCCAGCTTCGAGCCCTCCTTTCGGAAGAGGTCGCCCTTCGGCCTCGGATCATCCTGATCACGGCCAAGGATCAGGTATTGGCAGGCAGGGGATCCCTTCCCCCTGAGATCTTGGCGCTCCCGCTCCCCTGCACCGGAGCGATCTCGGCCTGGCTCCTCCTCCGGGCCTTGACCCTCGGGGCTGACGGTCTCATGATCCTCCCATGTGCTCCTTCCTGCCAGCACCGCTGCCACGGGAAAGGGTGGGAGAGCTCCTTTCGGCTCGTTCAAGCCCTCCTTCCAGTCTTCGGTGTCCCGAGCGAAAGACTTCAGACTATCCCCGGCGAGGAGCCAAAGGTCCTGGCCTCCCGCTTCAGAACTTTGGTTGAGGAGGTGGGAAGGATGGGGCCTCACCGCCTCCAAGAAGAGAGGACAGCCAACGGGTCCCTTCGCCTCAGGGATCTCCTCCGTGATCTTTCCACGAGGTTGGGATTGAAACAGGTGGTCCTCCAAGGGGACTCTATCCCGTTCGGCCTCGTGAAAGTCGAAGAGGGTGAGAAGGCCTGCACCCTCTGTGGGGTTTGTCCCGACCGCTGCCCGACTGGCGCCCTCTTCCTTCAAGAAAATACCCAAACCTCGAAGCTCCTCTTCGACCACGCCTCTTGCGTCGCTTGTTTCTCCTGCGTTGAGGCCTGTCCCGAGAAGGTCCTCACCGTGGAGAGGGAGCTGGATTTCGGCCAGATCAGGAACGAACCAACCATCCTGGCCGAGGATCGGATCACCTCCTGCCGTCGGTGTGGGAAGCCCATCGCCCCCTCACACATGCTCCAAAAGGTCCAGCCTCTCTTCAGCCCTCAGCCACTAGATCTTGAAGTGTGCTCCTTCTGCCGGATCTTCGAAGGCCTGAAACGATCAGGCTGAAGAGGCATTCGGCTGTCAGGAATCAATGGAGAGCCTCCCCGCCCTGTTCTGCCTTCCTGGGATATGAATGCCCCATCCCGTTTCCCCAAGGTTTTTCGCATGGTAATACCTCCAGGCCTTTTGGTGAGGGACATCCATGTCCCACTCCTAAAGGCTCCTTTGGACGTCACGATGCACCCCAGACTGCCCTTCAAAACGTTTCCCTTAACAAAATCAAAGAGATAGGGGTTCCCCTGGCTGCCCGGTCCCCACAGACCGGTTGGTATCAGGTTTGCAGACGGCCAGGGAAAGGGGGAGTCTTTCCATGGACAGGCCTCGATGGCTCTTGCCACACTTTGCCATCTTGACAACGTTGCTCGGGCTCGCGATCGTTGCCGGCTGCGGGGAACAGGGGTCCTCCCGCCCTCATATCCAGTTGGGAAGGAGGATCGATCTGGCCGGGGTCCGCCAGACCCCTGGTCAAGCCCCCTATCGAGACAGCTCGAAGGTACCTCTCCGGGTAGCGATCGCCAGCATCCTCTCCCCGGCTGTGACTCTGGAGAGCTATCACGATCTCCTGACCTACATCGGCAAGAGGCTGGGGAGGCCGGTAGAGCTGGTCCAGCGGAGGACCTACGCCGAGGTCAATGATCTCATCCGATCCCGCCAGATTGACCTGGCCTTCGTCTGCAGCTTACCCTACATCGAAGGGAAAAAAGAGTTCGGGCTGGAGCTTCTGGTCGCCCCCCAGATCCGGGGCCGGGTGGTGTATTTTTCCTACCTCATCGTGCCCGATGATAGCAGGGCGAACAGCCTTTCCGATCTGAAAGGAAAGACCTTCGCCTTCTCCGACCCGCTGTCCAACTCAGGCCGTCTTGCCCCGACCTATCAGCTTGCCCTGATGAATGAAACACCCGACACTTTTTTCGGGAGGTACGTCTTCACCTACAGCCATGATAACTCCATCGTCGCCGTCGCCGATCGGTTGGTGGATGGAGCCGCCGTGGACAGCCTGGTCTATGATTTTTTGGCGGCGAAGGATCCAGGCTTGGTGGCCAAGACGAAGATCATCGCCCGTTGGGGACCTTTTGGTATCCCCCCCGTGGTCGTCGGTCCCTGGCTGGATCCTGAACTAAAACGGACGCTCAAAGACCTCTTCCTCTCCATGCACGAGGACGACGACGGGAAACGGACCCTGAAGGCCCTCATGATCCACCGTTTCGTCGAGGTGAAGGATGAGCAGTATGAGTCGATCCGGCGGATGGCCGAGAAAGTGAGAGAGGGTCGTGGGACGTAGCCGATTCTGGCCGATGTTCTGGTCCGTCGCCGGGGCCGTCAGCGTCCGGACAAAGATCATGGGGATCATCATAGGGCTGATCCTGGCCCTGGGGTTTGTCGTCGGCCTTGTCGTCCAGCGGGGCCTCTCGGTGACGCTGGAGCGGGAGCGCCAAGAATGGGGCCTGGCCATTGCCACCGGCCTGTCGAACCAAGCCCAGGAGCTGATCCTGACCGACCACCTTTTCGCCCTCTACACCCTTGTCAGGAACATGTTAGACACCTATAAGGACATCCTGTACATCTTCTTTGTGGATCGCGACGGAAACATCCTGGTCCATACCTTCGAAGGAGGGTTTCCGGAGGATTTCCTTCAGGTTCACCGCGGAAGGAGGTGGGACGGGACCCGGGTGGAGGTCTTCGACACCGAGCAGGGCCCAGTCCGGGACATTGCGGTCCCGATCTTGAACGGAAGAGCAGGGGTCGTCCACGTGGGGATGTCAGAAGGAGGAATGGCCGAAACCGTCGCAGGATATGTCAGGCAGATCATCATCGCGACTGCCGCCGTCCTTCTCGTGGGCCTTCTCTTCGCCTTCGTCCTCTCCACCATCCTCACCAAGCCCGTCTCCCAGCTCGTCCAGGCGACGGAGGCGATCGGGAGGGGCGATTTCACCTGGAAGGCCCCACTGTGGGCCAAGGATGAGGTTGGAAGATTGGGCGACTCCTTCGAGGCCATGGCGGAGGAGCTGAAACGGAAGGAAAGGCTCCGTGCCCAGCTCTTACAAAAGGTCATCTCCGCCCAGGAGGAGGAACGGAAGCGGATCGCCAGGGAACTCCACGACGAGACGAGCCAGTCCCTGACCTCTCTCATGGTGGGGCTGAAGGTGTTGGAGGAGGCCGGGGACCCTGAGGAGGTCAAACTGAGGGCGGTTGAGCTTCGATCCCTGGTGGCGAAGACCCTGGACGAGGTCCACCATCTGGCCCACGCCCTTCGCCCCAGCATCCTGGATGACTTAGGCCTCGTGGCGGCCCTTGAACGGTACGTGAAAGGGTATGCGGGGACAACCGGACTGCACGTGGACTTCTACGCCCAAGACCTTAATGGCAGGAGGCTTCCGTCCCCCGTCGAGACCACCCTGTATCGGATCGTCCAGGAGGCCTTGACCAACGTGGCCAAGCATGCGAACGCCAAAAACGTCAGCATCATCTTAGAGCAACGAGGGCGAGGCGTCGTCGCCGTCGTCGAGGACGATGGCCGGGGCTTCGATGTCACCTGGTGGCGTTCGAGGGAAGGGGCCAAGGGGTTGGGACTCGCCGGGATGGAGGAGCGGGCCTCTCTCCTCGGCGGAACCCTCACCGTGGAATCGAGGCCGGGCTCGGGCACGACCATCGTCGTTGAGATCCCCCTGATGCCGGAGGTCACATAGATGGGAAAGATCACGGTCCTCCTGGCCGATGATCATGCCGTCCTCAGGACAGGGCTCCGGATGCTCATCAATGCCCAACCGGACATGGAGGTCGTCGGTGAGGCTGCTGACGGGCGGGAGGCCATCGAGGCTGCTGAACAATTTCAGCCCGATGTGTTGCTTCTGGATCTCACCATGCCCGGTCTGGGCGGCCTCTCAGCCTTGGGCGTCATCCGGGAGAAGGCCCCTGGGACCAAGGTCCTTGTCCTCACCATGCACGATGACGAAGGGTACCTCCGCCAGGTCTTGAGATCAGGGGGCTCAGGGTATGTGGTGAAGCGAGCGGCGGACGTGGAGCTGCTCTCGGCCATCCGGGCCGTGAAACGGGGCGAGGTTTACGTCCACTCCTCGATGACCAAGGCCCTGGTGGGAGGGGTTTTCGACAGGCGGGTGGAACGCGAGGCCGGTTCGTCAGATCGCTTCGACGATCTGAGCGACAGGGAAAAGGAGGTCCTCCGCCTCCTGGCCCGGGGGTACACCAACCAACAGATCGCCGACATGCTGTTCTTAAGCGTGAAGACCATCGAGACCTATCGAGCCCGCTTGATGGAAAAACTCAAGCTTCGGACCCGGGCAGAGCTGGTCCATTACGCCCTGAAGAAGGGACTTTTGTGCCTTGACAGCTAACCCTTCCCGATCTCTTCCTTTCGAAAGGGTCTGATCCAGGACCCTTTTCCATTTGCGGCTTTCCCCGACACGATTTTTCAGGATTTCCCTGACAAGATCCCCAACGAACTCCGAGTTTCCCCGATACCCAAAGGAGGGAAGGAAAGCTATGCTCTTAACCAAAAGGGGAGATCTCCGAGTCATCCTGATCCCCCGGGGACAGGATGGACAGGACGGTCGGGAGCGATCCCCTTTTTCTTCCGGTAACACCCTCCCCCTCCCCCATCCAGAGAGTAGGGGCACGGCATGCCATGCCCCTACAAATGGCTTCCTCTCTCCCCCCTGGCGGGGAGGCACCCCCCTAAAACTCTCCCCTCCCATGGCTGGCGGGGGGTGAACGGTTACGCCGATTATTGGTTGCTCTCGCTCCTCCCAGAAAATTCCATTCTGCTGAACAAGCGGGATGCTGATCGGCTCGGCCTGAAAGAAGGTGATCAGGTCAAGGTGGTCTCGGTCACCAATCCAGAGGGAGCGTGGGACCTGAAGAACGGCCGGAAAATCCCCATGCTGGGAAAGGTTCGAGTGATCCAGGGGATCAGGCCCGGCGTCATCGCCTTCTCTCTAGGCCACGGCCACTGGGCCTACGGCTCAAACGATGTGATTGTCGATGGGCAGGTCATCAAGGGCGATCCGCGACGGGCCACAGGAATCCACGCCAACGCCGCCCTCCGGGTCGATCCTGTCCTGAAGAACACTTGCCTCTCGGATCTGACAGGGGGGAGTGCTGTCTTCTACGACACCAGGGTGAAACTGATCAAGGTGTCGTGAAAGTCGAATTGTAGTACTAACATCCTAGGAAAATAGGCCGTTTGTCCTATTTACTTCGCCTCTCGATCAGATTTAAGCTGAGTTTATCGTTTTTCCTTGGAAAGGGGGTGGGACGGGAAACGGAAAAAGGGGTTAGTCGGAAACAGGGATACACTTCTAACGTGAAAAGGGAGGGTTTCAATGAAAGGGAAACGCGCATGGTGTCTCTTTTTGGTGACCATGGGCCTCTTCACCGTAGCCGTGTGGCTGGCCCCCCCGGCCTGGGCAGTCTCATCGGTCCGGCTGGAGCAGGCCAGCAAGGACCCGAATAACTGGTTGATGGCCCACGGGACCTATGAGGGGTGGCAGTACAGCGGCCTGGATCAGATCAACAAGTCGAACGTGAAGGATTTGAAGGTGGCGTGGATCCACCAGCCGGGGACGATCGAGCATGGGCTGGAGACCGCGCCCCTGGCGGTGGACGGGGTCGTGTACTACTCCGCCTCCTACAACCGGGTCTTCGCCCTGGACGGGGCGACGGGGAAGGAGATCTGGCATTACTACCACCCCCTGGATCTGAATTTGATCAAGACCCTCTTCTTCCAGCCCTTCAACCGGGGCCTGGCCGTCGGCTGGGACAAGATCTTCATGGGGACCCTGGACGGCAAGCTGGTCGCCCTGGACATGAAGACCGGAAAGAAGGCGTGGGAGACCACCCTGGTGGATACCAAGAAGTGTAGCTGTAACTTCACCGGTGCCCCCATCATCGCCAAGGACAAGGTGGTCATCGGTCAGACAGCAGGAGAGCTGCCGATCCGGGGGAAGATCTTCGCGGTCAACGCGATGACCGGGGAGAAGGCGTGGCAGTTCGAGACCGTGGCCGGCCCTGAAGACCCGGAGGCCATGAAGACCTGGGGTGGCGACTCGTGGAAGTATGGCGGCGGCGGCGGCTGGATGGTGGGGACCTTTGACCCCGCGTTGAACCTGGTCCTCTGGGGGACCAGCAACCCCGCGCCGGATTACGACTGGGGCGGCAAGGATTGGGAGACCGGCGGCGCCCGGCCCGGTCTGAACCTCTATACGTCCTCGGTGGTGGCCCTGGATGCGGACACGGGGAAGCTTCGCTGGTACTTCCAGGAGATGCCCCACGACTTCTGGGACTATGACAGCGCCCTGGGCGAGTTCATGTTTATTGACCGGGGGGGTCAGAAGCTCCTGGTCCATCAGAACAAGAGCGGGTTCGTGTTTGTCTACAACCGGACCAACGGGCGGATCGTGAACGTCTACCCGATGCAGAAGAACTACAACTTCGTCAAGGGGATTGACCCTAAGACGGGGAAATACATCGAGCCGAACATCCCCGAGCTGGGGAAGGCGAACTACATCTGCCCGTGGATCGCCGGCGGCCGGAGCTGGAACGCCGGGGCCTACAGCCCGAAGACGGGGCTCTGGTATAACACCGCCAGCGAGGCCTGCGAGGAGGTGACGATCATCAAGCAGACCCCGACGACGGAGCCGGCGGCCGGGCTCTACTTCGGCGGCGACCAGGTGGCGAAGCATACCCCCACGGGGCCGGCCTACGGGCACCTGGACGCGCTGGATCCCATCACCGGGGAGCGGAAGTGGGTGGTGAACTTCAAGTATCCCCAGATCGCCTTCACCATGGCCACCGCTGGTGGTTTGGTCTTCTATGGCGGGGACCTTGATGGCCGGGCCATCGCCCTGGATGCGGATACCGGGGCGGAGCTGTGGAGTTTCCGGATGGGCTCGGCCAACCGGGGTGCCATCATCAGTTACGCCGTGGATGGCAAGCAATACGTGGCCATTCCGTCGGGCCTGGGCTCCCTGGTCATGGGGCTCTACCCGGCCCTCTGGCCGGAGGTGGCGGACATGCCGGCCGGTGCCGCCTTGATCGTGTTCACCTTGCCGGAGTAAGGTTCAACGCCAAGCGGGTGGGGGATGGAGTTTCGGACTTCATCCCCCGCCTTTTTTCCAAGGGATCTACCGGATGCGACAACCGCATCGCCTCGCTCTCTCGAAGAAGGAGTGTGGATCATGAAGAGAATCCTGCTGACGGCCTGTGTCCTCTTGATCAGCCTCCTCGCCCCTGCCCTCCCATCCTTGGGGGCGACCCTGGAGCAGGTGAAGGAGAGGGGGATCCTTTCCATCTGTGCGAATCGAGCCGCCCTGCCCTTCTCCAGCGATGATCTCACCCAGCCAGGGTTCCAGTTAGAGGTTGCCCAAGCCATTGCCAAGATCATCGGTGTCGGCCTCAGGGTGGAGTGGATCTCATTCAGGCGTGAGGCCCGCTACGTCAACTGCGATGCGTTTCCAGGGTCGGTGGTGACAGAGGAAGCGGAGCAGGGGCCGGTCAAGCTGACGAAGCCCTATTACAGCAGCGGCTATCTCCTCCTCCTGCCCCGGGGGGCCGAAGGGGTGAAGACGTTTGCCGATCTCGACGGGCGGAAGATCGGCGTGGAGCACGAGTCGTGGGCCCACTATATCCTGAACACGAGGGGCCTGAAGACCGCCGTCTATGCAGATAACATAGAGATCATTGAGGCCGTGGAAAAAGGAGAAGTTGAGGCAGGGGCCGTGGTGGCCGCCTATGTGGGATGGTACCTGAAACAGCATCCCGACAGCCCCCTTAAGATCGCCGATGGCTACATCCCGGAGCCGGACCTCCGCTGGAACGTGGCGGTTGGCCTAAGATACGCCGATCCTGCCCTGAAAGACGCGGTTGATCAGGCCCTCGACCAGTTGCAGAGGGAGGGGACCATCCAATCCATCCTCGCGAAGTACGGCATCCCTTATTACCCGCCTTTTACTCCAACGAGGTAAGGGGTTCAGGAGGGTGAACTGAGGTGAGGACGATCCCCAAGGAGAAAAGGGAAATGAGCAGAGCGCCAATGATCACACCGATGACGTCCAGGGGGCAGGAGCTTCGCAGGATGCAGGAGGAGCTGAAACGGGCCTTGAAGAAACCGGTGGAGGAGCGAAACTGGGTGATGGTCGTCAACCCAAAGAAATGCACGGCCTGCTTTGCCTGCGTCGTGGCCTGCATGGCGGAGAACGTCTCGCCGCCGGGGGTCTCCTACCGGGTGGTCCCGGAGGTGGAGATGGGGGAGTACCCTCAGGTCTCCCGGACCTTCATGCCCACGAACTGCGTGCAGTGTGACAACCCTCCCTGCATGAAGGCCGCTAATGCCGTTAAGCCGGAGTCTCTCACCAAGCGGCCTGATGGGATCGTGGCCATTGACTACAAAAAGTTTCGAGGGAGGGAGGTCTTCGAGAAGGCAGCCCAGGCCTGTCCCTATACCGCCCTCTATTTTGATGACGGTCGATTCTGGACGGAAGGGACGCCGGCCCTTCAGCCCTACGAGCAGGTGGAGAATTTCGAATACGGGAAGAGGTGGGGGAGGGTCGGAGGGTCCCCTCCCGTGGGAACGGCCCGCAAATGCCACTTCTGCCTCCACCGCTTGAACGCTGGGATGCTCCCCGCCTGCGTCACCACGTGTGATGGGGGGGTGACCTACTTCGGAGACCTGAACGATCCCAAGAGTCTCGTCTCGGAGCTGTTAACGACCCATCGGAGCCTCCGTCTGAAGGTCGGTCTGGGGACAAAACCTCGGGTCTATTATCTGGTCGATGACACCCAAGCGGCCGAGAATCTAAAGGCCTGCCTGGCCTGCCACCGCTAGAGGAGGATGCGATGGAACGGGAAATGAAGGTCCAGAACCCTGAGAACCCAGAAACGTTCGCCACGGACCGGCGGACATTCTTGAAAGTGTCGGCGTTCTTGGGGGGCTCGATTCTCCTCGCGGATCGGTTGCGGTGGGCCCTGGACCTGGTGAGGAGGGCCGAGGCTGATACCCTCCAGCCGGGCGAGGAGTACCTCCTGGCCAAGGCGGAGAACATCCTCTACTCGGCCTGCCTTCAGTGCAACACCGGCTGCGGGATCAAGGTCAAGCTCTTAGACGGTGTCGCTGTCAAGATCGACGGGAACCCCTTCAACCCCTTCGCCCTGACCCCCCACCTCCCCTACAAGACCTCCCCCTTCGAGACGGCGACGTTCGACGGCATCCTCTGTCCTAAAGGACAGGCGGGCCTTCAGACCGCCTACGATCCGTACCGGCTTGTGAAGGTCTTGAAGCGGGCGGGCAAACGGGGAGAGAATAAGTGGATTACCATCCCCTTCGAGCAGGCCATCGAGGAGATCGTGGAAGGTGGGTCTCTCTTTCACACGATCCCCGGCGAAGAGAACCGGAAGGTCGAAGGCTTGAAAGACCTCTGGGCCCTCCGGGACCCACAGGTGGCCAAGGCCATGGCCGACGACGTCAAAAGGATCATGGGGAAGAAGACCCCCGAGGAGAAGACGCAGTCCGTCGAAGCCTTCCAGGTGAAGTACCGAGAGCATCTGGACAAGCTGATTGATCCTGACCATCCCGATCTGGGGCCGAAGAACAACCAGCTCGTCTTCATGTGGGGGCGCCTGAAGGCCGGCCGGGGGGATTTGATCAGCCCCTTCGTGAAGGACGCCTTCGGCTCGGTGAACGCCCACGGCCACACCACCGTCTGCCAGGGCTCCCTCTACTTCACCGGCAAGGCCATGAGCGAGCAGTTCGTCGAGGGGAAGTGGACGGGGGGAAGGAAGTTCTACTGGCAGGCCGATACGGAAAATAGCGAGTTCATCCTCTTCGTAGGGGCCTCTCCCTTCGAGGGGAACTACGGCCCCCCTCACAGGATCCCAAAGATCACCGAGGGCCTGGTCTCGGGCCGCCTGAGGATCGCCGTCGGTGATCCCAGACTTTCGAAGACGGCGGCGAAGGCCTGGCGGTGGGTCCCCATCAGGCCAGGGGCAGAAGGCGCCTTAGCCTTAGGGATCATCTGCTGGATTTTCGACAATAGGCGCTACGACGAACGGTCTCTTCGAAACGCCAACAAAGCGGCGGCTAAGGCTGACGGCGAGCCGAGCTGGTGCAATGCGACCTGGCTGGTGAAGCTGGACAAGGAGGGGAAGGGTGGTCCCTTCCTCAGGGCCTCCGAGATCAGGATTGCGGCGAAGGAGCAGCGAAAGACCAAAGATGGGAGGGAGTGGGAGTTTGATCCCTTCGTCGTCCTCTCCGACGGCAGGCCGATCCCCTTTGATCCTTACGACGAGGAGAAGGCCGTGGAGGGGGATCTTCTGGTTAAGACGGAGCTTCAGGGGATCAGGGTCACAAGCGGCCTCCAGCTCCTCTACGAGCAAGCTTCCTCCAGGAGTCTCGAGGAGTGGGCAGCCATCTCTGGGATCGAAGCCCGGGACATCGTGGAGTTGGCCACTGAATTCACCAGCCACGGGAAGAAAGCGGCGGCCGACATCCACCGGGGGGTCTCCCAGCATACGAACGGCTTCTACAACGTCTTTGCCTGGCTCTCCCTAAACCTTTTGATCGGCAACTACGATTGGAAGGGGGGAATGA
>JACQHM010000069.1 GCA_016199025.1 Candidatus Methylomirabilota bacterium
ATGAAGGACTCTTACAGCCTGGATGCCGACGAGGCCGGTCTGGAGAAGAGCTACGAACTCCACAAAGAGGCCTACTGCCGGATCTTCGAGCGCTGCGGCTTGAAATTCTCTGTGGTCGAGTCGGACCCGGGAATGATGGGTGGGGCCGGCTCCCATGAGTTCATGGCCTTCAGCGAGGCCGGCGAGGACGAGGTGGCCCTCTGCGGCTCGTGTGGCTATGCCGCCAATGCGGAGCTGGCCCAGTCGAAGCCGACGGTCCCCGAGTTTCCCGAGTGGGCCTTCGAAGAAGTGGCGACGCCCGACCAGCGGACCATCGAGGAGGTCTCGACGTTCTTGAAGATCGATCCCCGCCTGACCATCAAATCGCTCCTGGTCGTGACCAAGGAAGGCCCCTTGCTCTGCCTCGTCCGGGGCGATCAGCAGCGCCACGAGAAGCAGCTCCAGCGTCTCGTCGGGGAGTTCCGGCCGGCCCACCGGGACGAGATCAAAGAACTCACTGGTGTCGAGGTCGGCTTCTTGGGACCTGTGGGCATAACCGTCCCGATGGTGGCCGATCCATGTCTCAAGGAAGGGGTGTACGTGGCCGGGGCGAATCAGGAGGGCTATCATCTCAAGGGGGTCATCCCCGGCCGGCACTTCCAGGCCCGCTCCGCCGACCTCCACGTCGCGAACGCTGGCGATGGGTGCCCTAAGTGTGGGGGGCCCTTACGGGTGGAGCGGTGCATCGAGGTGGGGAACATCTTTAAGCTCGGAACGAAGTACTCGATCCCCTCGAAGGCCTTCTACCTGGACGAGCGGGGGGAAGAGAAGCCGGTCATCATGGGAAGCTACGGCATCGGCCCGGCCCGGATCGCCGCCGCCGCCATCGAGCAGAACCACGATAAGGACGGGATCATCTGGCCTCCCTCCATCGCCCCCTTCCAGGTCCACCTCCTGGTGGTGAACGCCGCGGATCCCAAGATGTGGGAGCTTTCGGAGAAGCTGTACGGCCAGCTCCAGGAGGCAGGACTTCAGGTCCTCTACGACGATCGGGATGAACGGCCGGGAGTCAAGTTCAAGGACGCCGATCTCGTCGGGATCCCGGTCCGTCTCACGGTGGGGGCGAAGGCGATCAAGGAAGGGGTCGTGGAGATCAGGGTCCGCCGGAGCGGGGAAGAGGTCAGGGTCCGTCCGGAGGAAGTTGTCTCGAAGGTCAAGGCCCTCTACGCCCAGGGCGGGCTGTAAGGATGGCCGGCTTCACACGATGGATGCCCCCCCTCGCCTGGATGGGGGTGATCTTTCTCTCGACAAAGAGCCTGGCGGCCCAGGAGACCAGCCGCTTCCTCTTGCCCCTCCTCCGCTGGCTCTTCCCCGACGCTTCTGAAGAGTTCCTCCAGGGCCTTCATTTCATCGTCAGGAAGCTCGGCCATCTTCTCGAGTATGCGATCTTAAGCTACCTTTGGACGCGGACCCTGGACCGCTCTTCGGCTTTCCTACCCCCGCCTTCCCCCTTCGCCTTCCTCCTCTCAATCTCCTATGCGGCGGTTGATGAGTTCCACCAGGCCTTCGTCCCGACCAGGACGGCGGACCTTTTTGATGTCCTCCTGGACGCTTCAGGGGCGGCTTTGTTCCAGGGGTTTCTCTGGGTGTGGTCAAAGCGGCGGGAGCAAGAGGAGGGCAGGAAGGCCTTTGTTTAGGTTCCTTTCGCTTCCTGCTTCGATTTCCCCTTACCATCCCCGGCTGGAGACTTCTCAGCCTCCAGGGCCTTCTTCCGCTCGGGATTGGCGTAGTCCGTCACGTACCATCCTGTCCCCTTGAAGAGGAGGCCGGGCGGGGAGAGAACCTTAGAAACCGGCCCTCCGCAGACGACACACTGTTCGATCGGTTCGTCGCTGAACTTCTGGATCACCTCAAAGGTGTGATCGCATCTCTCGCATCGGTATTCGTAGATCGGCAATCTCGTTTCCTCCTTATCGGCAAGCCTTCAGCGGTCAGCCATCAGCTTTCAACTAAGAGCCTGAAAAGGCCGTTTCCCGTTCTTCCTGATGGCTGACTGCTGATAACTGAGTGCTAACGATAGAACAAATCCCCACCCTTGTCAAGGAAGACAGTTGACAACCGTCAAGAAACAGGCTACTGTTACTCCGATTCCAGCCCAACGGGTTCGATGAATCGAACCCCTACGGCGGGGACGGCTGCAGAAGACCGTCCCTCACTCTGTTCAACCCATTAGGAGCATTCGACCATGAGGAACTGGATCTGGATCATCATTGGGCTTTTCGTATTTATGGGGTTATTGTTCGTTTCTTTCGGTCAGGCCGCCGCACCTGTCGCGCCCGAAGGAGGAGCCCAGAAGAGCGTGGGGGTCCTGGTCTTTTGGCTGCTCGTCTCCATCGCCATCATCCTCTCGGGCTGCGAGCTGTTCGCCAACGCCGTCGAGCACGTGGGCGACAAGGCGGGCATGTCCCACGCGTCGGCTGGAAGCTTACTCGCCGCCGTCGGCACGGCCCTCCCCGAGACCCTGATCCCGATCCTGGCGTTAATCTTCGGGGCAGAAGGGCATAAGGAGCATATCGGGATCGGGGCCATCCTCGGGGCCCCCTTCATGCTGACCACCTTGGCCTTCTTCCTTCTGGGCTGCACTGCTACCATTTTGTGGACCAGTGGCCGCCGTCCCAACTGGAACCTCCACGTGGACCAGAAGGCCATGCAATTCGATCTGAAGTACTTCCTCTTTGTCATCTTCCTGGTCTTCGTCGTCTCCGTGATCAAAAGGCCGGTCGTCAACTATCTGGGCGCCGCTCTCTTCATTTTCCTCTACGTTCTCTACTTTCGACACATGTTGCATCACGAATCTGAGGAAAAGGAGGAGTACACCGATCTCTTCTACTTCGACAAGTTCTTCAACATCTCCAGGAACTGGCCTGGCCTGATCGCCCAACTCGTCGTAGGCTTAGGAGCGATCATCTTAGGTGCCAGGGTCTTCGTAAACTACATCGTGGAACTCTCCCTGGCCATAGGGATCTCTTCGTTGATCCTGGCCCTCCTGATCGCCCCCGTGGCGACGGAATTACCGGAGAAGTACAACTCCATCACCTGGACCATCCGAAAGCAGGACACGCTGGCCTTCGCCAATCTCACGGGGGCCATGACCTTCCAGTCCATGATCCCGGTCTCCATCGGCCTCGTCTTTACCCACTGGGAACTCCATACCAGGGAGCTGATGAACCTCTCCTTCGCCTTCACCTCGGCCTTGATCGTCTTCCTCACCATGCGGGCCAAGGGGAGGCTCCCCGCTTGGGCCCTCCTGATCGGCGGGATCTTCTATGTCGTTTATGTCATCACCATCTTTGTCTGATGCGGTGATCGAGGGAAACGATGGAGATCCAGATCCCGCTCACGCTGATCTACTGGGCGGCGGCCTTTCTTCCCATCCTGGCCCTCCTCCTCCTCCTGGTCACCTTCCGCTGGGGCGCAGCGGAGGCGGGTCCCGTGGCCTGGCTGATCGCCACGGTCATCGCCCTGACCTTGTACCGCGCCCCTTTTCAGGTGGTGGCCCTGGAGAGCGTGAAAGGGGTCTGGAGCGCCGTCTTCTCCATCCTGATCGTGATCTGGCCGGCCATCCTGATCTACGAGGTGACCCGGGAGGCCCAGGCCTTCGAGCCGTTCCGGAGGGGCCTGGAGCAGGTCACGCCCCATCGCCTCCTCCAGGTGATGGCCTTCGGATGGGGATTTGCCGGCTTTCTCCAGGGGATCATGGGGTTTGGCGTCCCGGTGGCCGTCTGTGCGCCCTTGTTGGTCGGGATCGGGGTTAGCCCCCTCTACGCGGTGGTCATCACCCTGGTCGGCCACGCCTGGAACAATACCTTCGGGACCCTGGCCGTGGCCTGGCTGGCCTTGAAGGAGGTCACGGCGTTAAGCGGGGCCCAGGCGGCCCTGACGGCGCTCTACGCCGCCGCCTTCATCGGGCTCTTCAACATCATTGCGGGTTTTCTGATCTGCTGGTTCTACGGGCGGGGGAAGGCGATCAAGGAGGGCCTGCCGGCGGTCCTGATCATCTCCCTGATGCAGGGTGGGGCGACCGTGGCCCTTTCCCAATGGAATGACTCGCTGAACGGTTTCATCGCCGGCATCTTCGGGTTCCTGGTGATCTTCCCCCTGGCCAGGACCCCCTGGTATCGAAAGCCTTCAGCCATCGCCCCGGAGAAAAGCCCGGCGTTGGCGTCCGAGGGACTTGAAGCGGCTTCCCTCTCAGCACCCTATGGGACAGAAGTGAATCCGGGTGGGATGGGTTTTCACCTGGCCTTCTCGCCCTACTACGCCCTCCTCGTCATCACCTTCGGCGTCCTCCTGACCCCTCTCGTCAAGGTCCTGGATCGGTTCGCCATCGGCCTCCCCTTCCCCGAGACCATCACCGGTTTCAGCTTCACGAACCCGGCCACGGCGGCCTACTCCCCCTTCCGCCCCTTCATCCACGCCGGGACCTTCTTTTTCCTCGCCGCCCTGATCGGCTTCTTGATCTTTCAAAGGACCGGCCACATCCAAAAGGGTGGGGCCGGGCGGATCCTGGCCCAGACCCTGGAGAAGACGATCCCGGCCACCATCGCCATGGTGGCGTTGACAACGATGTCGGTGGTCATGCGCGGGACCGGCCAGGCCAACGTCCTCGCCCACGGCGTCGCCCGGGCCACAGGCGAGCTGTACGCCTTCATGGCCCCCTTCATCGGCGTCCTGGGGGCCTTCATGACGGGAAGCAACGTCGCCTCTAACATCCTCTTCGGCAACTTCCAGCAGATCACCGCCCAGGTCATCGGCCTGAAGGAGGCCGCCGTCCTGGGCGCCCAGACCGCGGGGGCCGCAGCCGGGAACACCATCGCCCCAGGGAAAGTCCTTCTGGGGACGACGACGGCCGGCATCCTCGGCCGGGAAGGGGATGTGCTGAGGATCACCCTGCCGGTCGCCCTGGGTCTTGGCGCCCTCATCGGGGTCGTCCTCATCTTTTTGGCTTAAACCATGCGCCTCTCCATTGTTTTACAGACCATCGCCGGACTCCTGACGCTCCTCGCCGTTCCCTTCCTCTATGTGGGGGGAACCCGGGGAAACGCCCTCCTCCTGGCCCTCGGGTTCCTCCTGTTCACCACCGGCATGATCATTGCTCCCCTGCTTCGGTACATCATCCGCCGGGAAAGCCGCGGGCCGCTCCACCTCCGGGAGGCCCCCCTCTGGAAGATCCTCGATCCCCACTACTGGCGCGACCGGAGGCCCCAGGGGCGCTAGGGAGGTCCCCATGTACGGACAGCGAAGCGTGATGGCCCCGACCGCGATGGTGACGAGCCCTCATTACCTCGCCTCGACCGCCGGCCTCAGAATCCTCCAACGGGGAGGGAATGCCGTTGAAGCCGCCATCGCCGCTGCTTCAACGATCAGTGTCGTCTACCCCCACATGAACAGCCTCGGGGGGGACAACTTCTGGCTGATCTTCCACGCCAAGACCGGAGAACTGAAGGCGTTGAACGCCAGCGGACGGGCGGGGAGGCGATGTACCATCGAGTTCTACCGCTCCAAAGGGTACGATCGGATCCCCGCGAGAGGGTTTCTGGCGGCCAACACGGTGCCGGGGGTGGTCGATGGCTGGTGGGAGGCCTATCAGGACGCCCAGCAGGGGATGGGGAGCAAGCTTAAGTGGGTCGAGCTTTTCGATGAGGCGATCCACTACGCCAAGGACGGATGTCCCGTGACCCCGAGCCAGGAGCGGTGGACGAAGGTGAACCTGGACGCGGGGGATGACCGCTTCCGGCACCTGCAGCGCTTCCAGGGCTTTTGCAAGACCTACTTGAAGTCTGACGGGACCCCCTACCGGGCCGGGGAGCGGTTCGTCCAGAAGGACCTCGCAGAGACGTTGAGAAGGATCGCCGAAGGGGGACGGGACGCGTTCTATGAAGGGGAGATCGCCGAGAGGATCGTTCGGTATCTGAACGAGCATGGTGGGGTGTTGACGGAGGAGGATTTCGCCGACCACCGAAGCGATTGGGTCACGCCCTTAAGGGGGACGTACCGGGGCCTGGACGTCTACCAGCTTCCTCCCCCCACCCAGGGGCTGGCCGCCCTGGCCCTCCTCCAGATCCTCGATCACTTGGACCTCAAGGCCCTCGGGGAAGAGACGGCCGATTACTACCATGTCATCGTCGAGGCGACGAAGCTCGCCTTCGCCGACCGTGACCGCTGGATTACCGACCCGAGCTTTGTCTCGATTCCAACGGAGAAGCTCCTCGACCGGGGCTATGCGAGGGGGCGGGCTGGGGAGATTGACATGAAGAGGGCCAAACCTTCGTATGCCCCGGGGGACATGGCTGGGGATACCATCTGGCTCGGCGTGGTAGACGGGGCCGGGAATGCCGTCTCTTTGATCCAGTCGATCTACTTCGATTTTGGCTCCGGCGTCGTGGCGGAGGGGGCCGGGGTCCTCCTCCAGAACCGGGGGAGTTTCTTCTCCTTAGAGCCAAGCCATGTGAATCACCTGGAGCCGCGGAAGCGGACCTTCCACACCCTGATCCCGGCCATGATCCTGAAGGCCGGCCGACCCTCTCTGGTGTACGGGACGATGGGCGGGGAGGGCCAGCCCCAGACCCAGGCGGCCCTGGTCAGCCGGATCGTCGATTTCGAGATGGGGGTCCAGGAGGCTATCGAAGCCCCGCGGTGGCTCTACGGTCGGACCTGGGGGATGGAGATGGCCGATCTCTCGGTCGAGGGCCGGATATCTGGAGATGTCATTGAAGAATTGAAACGCCGGGGTCATCCGGTCAAGATCCTCGAGCCGTGGAGCGAAACCATGGGCCATGCCCAGGCCATCCTGATCGATCATGAAACGGGGATGAAGCATGGTGGTGCCGATCCCCGGGGGGACGGGATCGCCGTCGGGTATTGATAGGCGTTGCGGGAGAGCCATACTAGGAACAGGCTCTGCTGCCAGCAGATGAGCGAGGGGAACGATGGAGATCCTGGAGGCGGTCAGGGCGGCCATCAAAGAGCTGGTGCTTCCCGAACTGGACGGGATGAAGGCCCAGCTCACCGAGGTCCGGGCGTGGCTCGAGGCCCAGGGTGACGCGATCCGGACATTAGAGTCGTTGTGCAATAAGCGGGTTTATGGTTAACTGTGGGCATGCTTACCTATGAACATGCCTCTAAAAAGCCAGAAGCGTTTCGATCCTTGACTGGCCTAAGCGTGGAAGAGTTCGACCAGTTGTACAATGCGGTCAGACAAGTCTATCCAGCCTCGGAAGATCGCCGGTTGGCACGACCCACCCGACGGCGCCAGCGTGGGGCTGGGCGGAAGTTTCGACACGACCTGCGCAACCGGCTGCTGTTAGCCTTGACGTGGCTGCGGGTGTGCCCCAGCTATCGGGTCTTGGGGGTGATGTTCGACTGGGACAAGAGCAACATCTGCCGGAATCTGAAGGCCATCTTGCCCGCGCTGCAACAGGTGACTGATACAGCTTTGCCCGAGTTGGAGCCGGACCTTGGGAACGACGACTTGGACGCCCTCGTGGCGGCGTTCCCCGAGTTACGTGCGATCGTCGACGCCACTGAGCAGCGGATCCGTCGTCCCAAGAACCAGGAGGCTCAGAAGGCGCACGACTCGGGCAAGAAGAAGGCCCACACCCGCAAGACCCAGCTGGTGGTCAATCAAGCAGGCCGCATCGCCCACGTCAGCGACTCCGTCCCTGGCTCGATGCACGATCTGACCCTGGAGCGGCAGTCCCAGCTCAACGAGCAGGTGCCCTCCCCAAGCAGTTTGATGGGGGATAAGGGCTACCAAGGGATGCAGCACGACAACCCCCAGCGCAGAATTGAGCTCCCGGTTCGCAAACCCTAGGGACAAGCCCTCACGGACGAGCAGCAAGCGTTCAACCGAGCCTTATCTGGCATCCGAATCGTCGTGGAGCACACGCTGGCCCACATGAAGATTTTCCAGGTGCTGTACCAGGTCTATCGCCATGCCCGCGACACCTACACCCGCATCTTCCGTTTGGTCGCCGGACTGGTCAACCGTCACATTGACTGCCGCTTGGCTGCTGCCACATCGCCATAATTACGCAACGACTCTATTGTCAAGTTAAAATACCGATCACAAATGCGTAAAGATTGAAGAGCGGACCCCCGCTATTACCCGGCGAAGCCGCCGCAGTGGTTTGAAACAGGGCAAGGGCCTTATCCCCTCGAATGGCACTGATGATCCCCGTACTGACCGTGCAAGATAGCCCCAAGGGGTTCCCAATGGCGATGACCTCCTCTCCTTTCGTAACTTGATCAGAATCCCCAAGGGTCACAACGGGGAAGTGTGGGATGCGAACGTGTTTAAGTTGAAGGACCGCCAAGTCTTTCTCAGGATCAACTGCCAGGATCTGGACATCCTGATAGGCAGTTTTATCGCAGAGTGTAATGGTGAGACGACGGCTCCCTTTGATAACGTGGTACGCTGTGAGGAGGATCCCGTCTGGACGCACGAAGAAGCCGGTACCTTGGAAAGACTCGGATTGGACCATGACGATGGCTTGCTCTTGCTCACGAACGATGTCTTGGACCGTCTTGACTTGCCGCCGGATGCTCCCTTGTGTTAGTTCCTGGGAAGCCCCATCCGTGACCAGCCCACCTGTGAAGAGAACAGCAACGAGCAGGAGCCAACTCGAAGCGAACCAGCCTCTTTTCACGATGACCTGCCTTCTCAACAGCACGGCCCTTCAGACGCAGACTGCCGCCCGAAGGGCCGTGAGTCCTCCACTGGTGCGCTGATGATGCCTACCTGACCTTACCCCGGTTCCATACCGCCCCCTCCCGTGTCGGGACCGTGCTTCACCTATACCCTACCTTAGTCAGGGCTGTCAAGGAAAATTGAACCCTGAAAAAAATCTGCTCCGAGGCTGCACTTTTCTCTTGACAGAGAATAGCAATTGCTATATCTTTCTATATGAGTAGAGCGACGGAAGGTCTCACCGAGAGGGGCCACGATGCTCAAGAAAAAAGTCATGCAGATTACCGAGGAGCAAGACCAAACGCTTCACCGGCTCCATCAGGTGACCCGGATTCCGATGAATGTCCTCCTCCGAGAAGCCCTGGACGACCTCTTCATCAAGTACCGGCACCTGTTGGAGGAGCAGCCGAAACGGAAGGAGCGGAAGCGGTAACAACAAAACGACGGCGAGGGGGTGCAGCCCTCACCGTCAAGCATGGGCTCCCAGCCCTGCGAAAGGAGGTCACCCATGCACATCTACGGTAGCACCATCCCTACCAACGGTCAAGGCCCAACCTTGACTGCTCCCCTCCTGGCCTCCCTGATTGACGAACTCGGCCTCCTCCGGACCCACCTCAAGGCGCTGGAAGCCCAAGAGAAGGCCCTCACCGAGCAGGTCAAGGCTCTCTTGTCTGGCAACGGGGGGAAGGCCGAGGGCCACACCTACAAGGCGATCCTCTATCAGAGCGAACGCCTTACGGTGGATCCCCTGGCCTACGCGGACCTTGTCCCTGAGAAAGCCTTCTGGTCGTCTATCACCGTCAACACCGTGAAGGCCAAGCAGCATGTGGGGGAGGCCGGGCTGAAGGCCATTAGCACGGTCCAGGTGGTCGAAGGGCTCCGGGTGGAGCATCGGTAACAGCGGACAGGGGGCCAGGCCGGTCCAACCTCGAACTGGCCTCACAGGAGATCGGGGCTTCTGGAGGCATTTAGGGGCTCTAGGAGCCTAGTGGAGCCGAAGTAACCGAGGAGGATGAGGCCGCCGTATGAGACCCTGCTCCAGTTCCAGGAAGGCTGGAAACAGGCAGCGGAGGCAGTCAACCGGATTGACGAGGGGGAGGACGCTTGAGCCGAAACAGGGGGGCTTCCCCTCCCGTCACCGGGGCCTGGCCGACCCCGGCCTGACAAGACAGGCCAGAAAGGAGGGAGCACATGGCACATAGGAGGTATAGAGGACACGTAACCCAGGAGACCTCCTCAGGGCGAAGTAGACCTTATAGAAGTTGAACCGGTACCCAGATGATCCCACTTTGAGTCCGTTGCTCGTAGCCATCACGCCGGAGCACGAAAATTGTATCGGCGAGATCCTGACCTTGTGTGGCCTTAAAGAACCGTAACAAGATTTGGGCGTAGGTGTCCATCTTCTGATCTGTGATGCGGAGAATGATAATACCAGGATGGGAAGCGATGGTTAATTCAGCCGGCCACGCGGGTGACTTAAAGCCGTCATCCAAGGTAATGCAAATCCGCCGCTCCCCGTGGGCGAGGGCAAGGATCCGTGAGTCATCCGCGTCGCCAAGTCCACGGTCTGGCGCGAAGACAACGTCATGCCCCACCTGCAAGAGCGTGCGCTCCACCACCCGCCCGAAGCAGGCATTAAGCAGCAAGCGCATAATAAGGGCTTGCCGAGGTAAAAGTAAAGGGTTCCACTATGCGGCGAGTGGTGATGTAGCTGGAGACGAGTCCAGGAGCCATGGTCGTCTGGAACTGCCAGGCGACTTCACGGGCCGCCTTGATATCTTCGAGCGTCAGGCGCCCTTCGTACTCCTGGATGATTTCATCGGGCGTCTGTCCAGCCCTGAGGAGACTGACGACGAGGCTCACGGGGATACGCGTCCCCCGAAAGACTGGGGTCCCGCCCATGATGTTGGTGTCCATCACAATACGCTTGGACGGCCAGAACTCCACAAATGTCGAGTTGGGGTGCACGTGTAAGGGCTGACCAAAGAGGTCCATCACTCCACCTCCAGTCCTAAATCTTGATACAGTCTAGGCGGTAGGTTAATCTTCCCAATATTCTCCCTGTAAGCAAGCATATTTCTCTCAAACAGCTTCGCCATGACCAAGGCGTGTTGGGGGCTCATGCGAATTCTCACCAGGGGCTTGGGAGGCTTGCCAGGTTCTGTTGTGATGGCAAAGGTTATCATGACATCGTAGGCGGTGACCTGAAAACTAACAGAGTTTGAGTAGAAGTCGAGCAGTTGCTCCTGATCTTCTGGCATCTACGCACCCCCTTTGTCTAACGAAGGCTCTTAGGCAAATTCTGGGCCACAAGTTCACGACTTTTCAAACCTCGTTCTCTGCAATTCCCTTCTACTCCCCAGGGAGGTCTCTTGTCAAGGGAAACCACACTTCCCCCCTGGCTTACCATCGAACAGTCCAGGGAGGAGTTAGCGGAACAGGTGATCTATGGCGTAACCAACTTAAAAGAGGCAAGAAGGAACAAGGAGGATGAGATGGGTTATCTCTACCGACGTGGCAAGACCTGGTACATGGGCTACCAGGATCATACAGGGAAGTGGGTCCGGAAGAGCGCCCACACTCGGTACAAGGCAACGGCTGAAGCGAAACTGAAGCAGGCTGAGCTCCGAGCGGCCAGGGGGGAGGTGGACCGGCCTCCGATGGCCCTCCAGATATTCCTGGAGCAGTACCTAGAGGCGCAACGGCCGACCATCACCCTCAAGACCTCTATCCGTCAACGAGAGTGCCTCGCCAACCTGACCGGGGAAGGCTCTCCGCTCCATGGCCTCACCCTAGCAACGGTCACCCTTGGAGCGCGTAGTCAATACGTTTCCTGGCGGCTGGCCCAGGGGAGAGCGAAGCGGACGGTAGAACGGGAGGTCGGCTGGCTCAAGCAGGCCCTCACCGAGGCGGCCAGGCAAGACTTGCTTTCGTGGGAGACGGTCGCCCGGCTCCGGGAGGAAATCAGCCGGAAGCGCCTCCCGGCCCTCCGCCATGCCCAGACCAAGCGGGAGCGGATCTTGTGGCCGAAGGAGGTCCCAATCCTCTTCAAGGCAGTGAACGACAATCGGAACCTCCGGGATGCCCTGATCGTGGCCCTCTGGACGGGGCTCCGCCAGGGAAATATCCTGGAGCTGATGGAAGCCCAAGTGGACTTTCCCTGTGACCCCCCGGTGATCCGCTTCACCCCGGAACAGATGAAGAACAAGACCGGCCACCTGGTCAAGCTCCCCCCTATCGCGGCCAAGGTCCTCTGGCGGCGATGGTACGGGGACCCGGAACGGCGCTTCTTCGCTGATTTTCGCCCGGCCTGGAAACGGCTTCAAGCGAGGCTTCAGGATCGTCTCCCTGGCTTCCGGTTCCACGATCTCCGGCGGACCTATATCACGATCGCTTAGGGGCAGGGATTGACCCGAAGACGGTGCAGGATGAGGTAAGCCACTTGGATAGTCGGATGACGATGGACTGCTACGGGCGGGCGCTTCGAGACCCAGGGGTCCGAACCTGGGCCATGCGGTTCTTCCGGTTCCTATGGGACCCAACCCCCCAGGTGTTTGCCAATCCACTCACAAATAACTCACACCTGCCGAGTCGAGTTCGCTAAGTGGTGGAGGGTAGGGGATTCGAACCCCCGACCTCCGCGTTGCGAACGCGGCGCTCTCCCAACTGAGCTAACCCCCC
>JACQHM010000070.1 GCA_016199025.1 Candidatus Methylomirabilota bacterium
GGGGTAGGGGGTAGGGGATAGGGTTTAAATGCAAGAGAAAGTCCATCACGTCGGGATAAGAGTGAGGGAGCGGGTCAAGGGCAGATGGGCCTCGACCTTCGGGGCCCGGCGCGGTGATTTTTTCTTGGGCTACCTGTTTGTCTCGCCATTGGTCTTCCTGGTCCTGGCCCTCATCGCGTACCCCCTCCTGTACGCTGTCTATATCAGCATGACCCAGAAATATGTAGGCTACCCCGCCAGGTTTATCGGTCTGGCGAACTACCTCTATCTCCTCAAGGATCCGATCTTCCACAAGGTCGTGCAGAACAGCCTGGTGTTCACGGTGGGGTCAGTGGCCGCCAAGATCGTTCTCGGCATGCTGATGGCTTTGGCGCTTCAGAAGGTCGTCCGGGGGAAGAATGTCCTCCGGGGGCTCTTACTCCTCCCCTGGGTCGTCCCCACGGTGATCACCGCCTTGACCTGGCACTGGATGTTCGATGGCTTCCGGGGCCTGATCAATCTGTCCCTCCTGAGGTTGGGCGTGATCAGCCATTATATTCCTTGGCTTGGCCAGCCGGCGACTGCCATGGCAGCCGTGATGATCGCCAACATCTGGCGGGGCTTCCCCTTCTTCGGCGTCTCGTTCCTGGCCGGGATGCACGCCATCCCGAAAGACCTCTATGAGGCGGCGGAGGTCGATGGGGCCTCGGAGCTCCAGAAGTTTCTCAGGATCACGATCCCCGGCTTGAAGGGCGTCATTGTTGTGACCACGTTGATCTCGACGATCTTCACCCTGAACGACTTCAACATCGTCTACGTCATGACCCGAGGAGGGCCCGGGACCGCCACCCACGTCTTCGCCACCTACACCTACGAGATGGGCTTCCAGGCCCTCCGCTGGGGACGGGCGGTCGCGATCTCTCTCTCCCTCTTGCCCCTCGTGGCCTTCCTGATTGTCTTTCTGTCACGGTATCTCTTAAGGGAGGAGTAAGGTGAGGGCACGCCGCAGCTCGGTCTCGATCCCGACGACCCTGTTCACCTGGGGGGTCCTTGTCCTCCTTCTTTTGCTGGTCCTCCTCCCTTTCTACTGGATCCTGAACACGTCCCTGAAGACGATGGCCCAGATCCAGCGGACCGAAGGGATCTATGTCCCCCGCCCCTTCACGCTGGAACACTACCGTGACCTGTTCAGAATGACCCACTTTACCGACTGGCTCCGAAACAGCGCGATGGCTGCCATCGGGACCACGCTCCTCACCATTCTGATCAGCAGCCTGGCAGCCTATAGCATCTCCCGGTTGACGTATCCCGGCCGGCGGGTCCTGGCCACGTGGGTCATGATTACGTACTTGATCCCCCCAAGCCTCCTCTTCATCCCCCTGTACACCATCCTGCGGCAACTTAAGCTGGTGAACACCCTCTGGGCGCTCCTGGTTAGCTACCCTACCTTCACCGTTCCCTTCTGCACCTGGCTCCTGATGGGGTTCTTCAAGTCGATCCCCTCAGAACTCGAAGACGCCGCCCTGGTGGATGGCGCCACCCGCTTCCAGGCCTTCCTCTGGATCATCCTCCCTCTGGCGGCCCCGGGGATCCTGGCGGCGTCCCTCTTCTCCTTCACCCTCGCCTGGAACGAGTTCCTCTACGCCCTCATCTTTGTCCAGAACGTGGAGCTGAAGACGGTCCCCGTGGGGCTGAACGACCTCCTCTTCGGGGATATTTTTCTGTGGGGGCAGTTGATGGCTGCCGCAACGGTGACCACACTCCCGGTCGTGATCCTGTATATCTATCTCCACCGCTACATGGTCGAAGGCGCCATAGCCGGGGCCGTGAAAGGATAACGGAGGTTTCCGATGAAACAGATCGGGTTTATCGGACTGGGGATTATGGGTCGGCCCATGGCGAAGAATCTGCTGAAGGCCGGCTATCCACTGGTCGTCTATAACCGGAGCCGTCCTCCGATGGAGGAGTTGATCGGTCTCGGGGCTTCCGGCAGCACTTCTCCAAAGGACGTTGCGGCCCGGACCGAGGTGGTCATCACGATGGTCCCGGACTCCCCCGATGTGGAGGCCGTCGTCCTTGGTCCCAATGGTGTCCTGGAGGGGGCGAGGTCGGGGATGATCCTCATTGACATGAGCACCATCTCGCCTCAGGTGTCTCGCCGGATCGCCAAAGCAGCTGCTGAAAAAGGGGTGAAGGCCTTGGATGCGCCGGTCAGCGGTGGGGACAAGGGGGCGATCGAGGGGACCCTCTCCATCATGGTCGGTGGTGAACCGGAGGTGTTCGAGGAATGTCTCCCCATCTTTCAGGTGCTCGGGACAAAGGTAGTCCATGTGGGCGGACACGGCATGGGCCAGACGGTCAAGCTCTGTAACCAGGTCATCGGCCCCTTGACCCTGTTGGCGGTCTGTGAGGGGCTCCTTTTGGGGGCCAGGGCAGGGGCGGATCTCGACCGACTGATCGAGGCCGTGAGCGGCGGCGCTGCCAGGTCCTGGATGCTGGAAAATATTGGACCCAAGATCCTCGACAGGGATTTCCAGCCGGGGTTCATGATCAAGCTCATGCAGAAGGATCTGAGGCTTGCGCTCGGCCTGGCCGATGAACTGAAGCTTCCTCTGCCGGCCACAAGCCTTCTCCATGAGCTGTTCCGGAGTGTTGAGGCGGGAGGGGAGGGTGAGAGCGGCATCCAGGCCCTGGTGAAAGGATTAGAGAGGCTTGCAAACTTTGAAGTGCGAAGAGGAGTCGGTTCAAACTCATCACCCTGAAGATGGAAAGGAGCGACCATGCCTACACGTGAGCTTCCTCTGCTCCCAACGGCGGTCGTTGGCAGTCACGGGTTCCCGAGCTGGTTCTGGACGGCCCTGGAGGAGATCAAGAAGGGGAACTACGGGGTGACAGACCTTAGGGAGACCTTCGACGATGCCGTGAACATCGCCATCCTTGACCAGGAGCGGGCGGGGGTGGATATCATCTCGGATGGCGAGATGCGGCGATTCTTCTTCGTCCAGAACTTCTACAAACGAATGCAAGGGTTAGAGCCTGTCGAACCCGTGAGGAAAGTTGGGCTGTACGCCTACGACAGCCCGCCCCGCTACCGGCCCGTAGGGCGGATCGTTGTCCCCCACGGCTTGGGGATTGTGGACGAGTTCAAGTACCTGAAGGCCCACACCACCCGGGCGACAAAGGTCTGTTGCCCTGGACCCTTGACGTTGACCATCCACATTCAGTTGAAAGACGCCTCCATCTACAAGGACCGCCTGGAGCTGTGCCAGGACCTGGCCAAGACGGTGAATGACGAGCTGAAAGCCCTGATCGCCGAAGGAGCGGATTTCATCCAGATTGATGAGCCCTCCTATGCCATCGTCCCAGGCCAACTGAAGGACTACATTGACCTCTACAACCGGTGTGTCGAGGGGGTGAAGGCCAAGATTGCCCTCCACATCTGTTTCGGGAATTTGGCCAGCCGGCCCCGGGGAAAGAGGACCTACCGGTGGATGTTCCCTGAGCTGTTCAACGCCAGGTGCGATCAGTTTGTCTTCGAGTTCGCCAACCGCGAGATGAGCGAGATCGAGCTGTGGAAGGAGTTCGGCATTGACCGGGAGCTGGGGGCAGGGCTGATCGACGTCAAGTCCTTCTACATCGAGACCCCTGAGGATGTGGCCGAGCGGATCCGGGAGACGTTGAAGTATGTCCCGCCAGAGAAGCTCTTCATCAACCCCGATTGCGGCTTTTTCCCCGTCCCCCGCTGGCTCACCTTCGAGAAGCTGAAGGCCATGGTGGCCGGCACGAAGCTCGTCCGGAAGGAACTGGAAGGATAAGATGACCCTTGGGGATCTGCTCCGAAGGGCGACGGAGAAGGTGCCGAGGAAGACGGCGGCCATCTACCGGGAGCACCGTCTCTCCTATGAGGCGCTTCACGAGCGGACGAACCAGCTCGCCAACGCCCTCCTTCGCCTCGGTCTGGAGAAGGGCGATCGCCTGGCAGTCCTCATTGATAACTCCCACTATGCCTACGAGGTCATCATGGGGGCCGCGAAGGCCGGGATCGTCCTGGTGCCTTTGAACTACATGCTGAAAGGGAGGGAGCTTTCCGCCATCATCCGCCATGCCGGGGCCAGAGCCTTGATCGTCGGGAAGAATCATTGGCCCACGGTGGATGGGATCCGCCACGAACTTTCCTCGGTGAAGGAGTGGATCGTCATCGGGGAGGGCGATCAGGGCGTCCAGGAGTACGAAGCCCTGATTCGAGAAGCTTCTTCCGGTGATCCTTCCACCCCTCTTGAGGAGGACGACCTCTTCGCCCTTCTCTACACCAGCGGGACGACGGGCCTTCCCAAGGGGACGATGCTCACGCACAGGAACATCCTCGCCAATGTTGAAAATGCCATCCGGGAGTACAGGATTGACGAGGACAGTGTGGGGTTCACGGTCCTGCCCTATTTCGTCGGCGCTACCCTGAACTGCATTCACTTCCCCTGCCTCTACCAGGGCGGGACGATGGTCTTCGAGCGGTTCTCCCCAAGGCGGTTCCTGGAGGTCATCCAGGAGGAACGGGTCACCCACGTCCAGGTGGTCCCCACCATCCTGATCCGCCTGTTGGAGTCAGGCGACCTCCGACACTTCCGGTGGGATTCCCTGAAAACGCTGGGCTACGGCTCGGCGCCGATGCCGGTGGACCGTTTGAAGCAGGCCCTTCAGGTCTTCGGCCCGATCCTCCTCCAGATCTATGGCCTGACGGAGACGACCGCCATGAGCACCTGTCTTCCGCCGGAGAGCCATACCTTAGAAGGCGAAGGGTCGAAACGCCTGGCCTCCTGTGGCCGACCGGTCAAAGGGGTGGAGGTGAAGGTCGTCGATGAGGCGGGAAAAGAAGTTGCCCCGGGGGAGGTTGGGGAGATCATCATCCGGGGGCCGACGGTGATGAAAGGCTACTGGA
>JACQHM010000066.1 GCA_016199025.1 Candidatus Methylomirabilota bacterium
GGGGTGGGGGAGGGATGAGATGACAGGTAGATGGTTCAGCACGGGTTCCATCCTCACAGCCTTGGCGACCGCGATCTGTTGCATTGGGCCGCTCCTTTTCTCCGTCCTTGGCGTGAGTACATTCGCAAGCCTCTGGCTCCTCCGCAACCTGGTCCCGTACCGGAATCTCTTCTTCGTTGTCACCTTCCTTTTCCTCGGACTGGGGTTCTATGCAGCGTACAGGAGAGGCGGGCATGCCCACAGGCTGGATAAAGCGATCCTCTGGGTCTCGACCATCCTCGTGATCTTGTTGTTTGGCTATAACCTCATCTATTTTGAACGAGTTCTCACCTTCTAAAGGAGGTTGGCAATGGCAACGGAAACCACGCATCAGGCTCACGAGTCGCTGTTTGCCGAGTTCAGGAGACTCAGCCCCAAGGTCACCGGCGGCGTCATGCGGATGCGGGACGAGGCCTACGCCGATGGGAAGGTCGAAGGGAAATACAAGCTCCTGACCGCCCTGGCCATCTCTGTGTCCATCCGCTGTGAGCCGTGTATCCGGGCCTACACCAAAATGGCGATCGAGCGTGGCGCCTCGCAAGAGGAGCTGATCGAGTTTTTAAATGTCGCCATCATCATGCAGGGCTGTCCTGGGGAGGAGTGGGCGCTGAAGGCCTTCCAGTTTTCCAAAGAGTTCACGGAAGGCGAAGCCGTCTCGCTCGGAGAAAGCTGCTGTGCTTAGGGTTCTCATTCCAGATTGATAGTGTGACCTCACAAACGGAGGTTTAGTCAAGCCCTGGCGAAATGCTCACGAGAAAGGAGGAAAGGGAAAGATGAAGCGGTTCATGGTGCCTCGTGTGGCCCACTGTTGCCAAGGGTCATGACGCCGGGCGTCGGGCAACTCTCCTGCCCGGCGCCCCCGCTTTTCTCCATAGGAGGGAGAGCCGGATGCCGAGACTCCACGGGCTGGGGGTGATCCTTGATAAGCTTGGGCTGTCAGGGGTTATGGCTGCGACCGTTACCTCCCTCGGCTGCTGTGCCCCGGCGATCGTCGCACCCTACGCCGCCTTCCTGTCCTCCATCGGCCTAGGCTTCCTGGTGGACTTCTCGGTGGCTGTCCCCATCCTGTACGGCGCCGTCGGGATCATCCTCCTGGGGCTGACCATCTCCTTCCGGCGCCACCGGTGCCCGTATCCGCTCCTCCTGGCGGTCCTGGGGGGGGCAGCCCTGCTCTATCCCTATCACACCGTCCTGGAGGTTCCGGTCTTCATCGTGCTAGTCTTCGGCGGTCAGGCCCTGCTCATCACAGCCTCGATCCTGGATCTCTTCCTGGCCCGGCGTTGGCGCACGAGACAACTGGCTCATGAACCTCTCTGCCATCTACTCCCGTCCCACCATCCTGGAAGAGAGGAGGGAACCGATGAAGTCGTATGATCTGGTGATCCTGGGAAGTGGCTCCGCCGCCTTTGCCGCCGCCATCAAGGCCTCAGAGCTAGGGGCGAGGGTGGCCATGACGGAGCATGATGTGATCGGCGGGACCTGCGTCAATCGGGGCTGCATCCCGAGCAAGACCCTGATCGCCGCCGCCGAGCTGGCCTATAAGGCCAATCGTTCCCCCTTCGATGGCTTACGCTTCGAAAACCCTCGCCTGGACTTCAGACGCCTCATCGCCCAGAAGGATGAGCTGGTCAAAACGCTCCGGGCGAAAAAGTACACCGACATCGCCGAGGAGGATCCCAACATCGAGATCCTTCCAGGCCAAGCTCGATTCGTCTCCCCGACCGAAGTCCAGCTTAACGGGACCGCGCTTAGGGCAGAGCGGTCCCTCATCGCCACCGGCTCCCGTCCCTTCATCCCCCCTATCCCCGGCCTTGAAGAGGTGCGCTACCTGACGAGCACTTCGGCCTTCGAGCTGGAGGAACTCCCTCGTTCGTTGATCATCATTGGCGGCGGCTACATCGCCATGGAGCTGGGCCAGATGTTCCAGCGGTTCGGCACCCGGGTGACGATCCTGGAGCGGGCTCCCCGGATCCTCCCGGGATTCGAAGAGGAGATCTCCCTGGCCTTGCGAGGCTACTTGGAGGAAGAGGGGATCGAGATCGTGACTCAGTCGACGGTCCAGAGGGTCCGGCGCCAGGGGGAAGAGGCCGTGGTGAGCGCGGATGTTCAAGGGGAGCGCCGGGAGTTTCGCACCCACTCGCTCCTCCTCGCCACAGGCCGGGTCCCCAATAGCGATCAGTTACACCTGGAACAGGCAGGGGTCCAGGTGGATGAACGAAGGTTCGTCAAGGTAGACGCCGAGCTTCGGACGACGGCTGTGAAGATCTGGGCAGCAGGGGATGTGACGGGGGCTCCCCTGGCGACGCCCGTGGGGGCTCGGGAGGGCATCATCGCCGCCGAGAACGCCATCGCCGAGAGGCACCTCCGGATGGACTATCGGGCCATTCCGAGGGCGGTCTTCACCGATCCGGAGGTGGCCAGCGTCGGCCTGACCGAGGCCCAGGCGGAAGCCCAGGGGTTCCGGTGTCGTTGCCGGATCCTGGATCTCTCCCTCGTCCCCAAGGCGGCGGCCATCAGGGATACCCGGGGGCTGGTCAAGATGGTGATCGATCAAGAAACCGGCCAGGTTTTGGGCGTCCATCTGATCGCCCCTCGGGGTGCCGATATCATCCACGAGGCTGCCTTGGCCGTGAAGCACCGCCTCACCCACCTGGACCTGATTGACCTGATCCACGTCTACCCGACGATGGCCGAGGCCATCCGGATGGCCGCCCAGATGTTCGTGAAGGATGTCTCCAAGTTGAGCTGCTGCGCGGAGTGAGAGGTGGAAAATCGAGGGCAAAGGAAACCTTGGAAAGCCTATCTTCTCCTGATGACGGCGGCCGTCACCTGTCCCTGCCACCTCCCGCTCATCCTGGCGATCCTGGGAGGGACGGCCCTGGCCGGTGTTCTCCGGGAGAACCTCTTCCTGACCCTCATCGGTCTCACGGCCTATTTTCTGGTTGCCCTGGCCATGGGGTTAACGTTGCTGGAACGGGGGCCTCGGAGGTAAGCGTTCGGGTCGTCGAAGCACAAATGCTTGCCAGCGAGCACTGATCTGTCGTATTGTCATAACTCGGTGAAGGCCAAACCAGCCTTACCCCAGGAGGTTCACGAGTTGCCGGCAAGGGGAAGGGCGGACTTTTTAGACGAGGAAATATATGGAGGGACCCCGATGCGTCTGAAGAAAGCTGAGGCTGACTTCATCCGTTGGGCGAGGGTGTGCCGGGTAGCAACGGTGGACCAAGACGGAATGCCTCACAACGTCCCCGCCTGCCCCCTCCTCGACGATCACAAGCTCTACTTTGCCACGGCGGGTGACGCCAAAAAAGTGAAGAACCTCGAGAACAACCCCCGTCTTGCCCTCACCTTCGATGACTATACCGAGGCCTGGGAGGGCCTCAAAGGAGTGATGGTCCAGGGCGAGGCCGCGCTCATCCCTCGGGGCCCCCGCTTTCGCACGATCCGCCGCCTCCTCTACCAGAAGTACCGGCAGTACGAGAGCCAGGCTGCGTTAGAGGAAGGAGAATCGGTGGTGGTCGAGGTGTCGATCCGGAAGGTCTTCAGTTGGGGGCTCTAGACGCGAAAGGAAGACGCGCTAGTGGCCAGAGCAGGCTTAGCGGAGGAGGAGGCCGAGGAGGCCCGAGGCGAGGACCAAATACACGGCAGGCACCTTGAAGCGCCAGAGGGCGAGGAAGCTTAACGTCGCGATGCCGAGGGTCGGCAGGTCCACCAGCGCGTTCTTCGCTAGGGGGAGGGTCGCCCCGACGATGGCCCCGACCGCGGCCGCATTCACCCCCTTGAAGAAGGCCTGGACAGCGATGGATCGGCGGAGCCGCTCCATGAGGGGGACGGCGGCCAGGATGAAGGCGAAGGCGGGGGTGAAGACAGAAGCGGCAGCGATGACGGCGCCCGGGACCACGGCTACCTGGTAGCCCACAAAGGCCGAGATGTTCACGATGGGGCCTGGGACGACCTGGGCGATGGCCAGCCCATCAACGAAGGTCCTGACCGTCATCCATCCGAGCCGCTCGACCACCTCCCCTTGAATGAAAGGGATGACCACGTAGCCTCCGCCGTAGACAAAGGCCCCGGCCTTCAGGAAGATCCAGGCCAAGCTGCCGAAGGTGGACACCGGCGGTAGAAGTGGGCTCGCGATGAGGAGGCCGAGGCCAGCTCCCCGAAGGGGAGGCCTGTCACAAAGAACCCCGAAGAGCCCGGCCAGGAGGAGGACCAGGACGGTGTCAGCCTTGAAGAGGAAGGTCAAAAGGGTGGCGGCGGCGCCCAGGCCGAAGAGGGGAAAGGTCGTCAAGGCGGAAACGCCGAGGCGGTACGACGCGAAGGCGACAATGGCGATCACCGTAGGGCTGATGCCGTAGAAGGCCCCCTGGACCTTCGGGATGTTTCCGTAGCGGGCGTAAACCGCCGAGAGGCCCACCATGAGGAGAAAGCCGGGAAGAAGAAAGGCCAGCCCCGTGAGGATCGCCCCGGAAAAGCCACCTTTCACATAGCCGATGTAAACGCCGAGCTGGGTCGAGGCCGGGCCGGGGAGCATCTGGCAGAGGGCCCATCCTTCCAGGAATCGCTCCTTGGAGAGCCACCGCCTTTTCTCCACAACCTCCTGCTCCATCAGGGCCAGATGGGCCAGGGGCCCTCCGAAGCCGACGCACCCCAGTTTGAGGAAGAGGCCGACCGTCTCAAACGGCAGTGCCATGACTTGAACCCTTGGCCCAACCGACCCAGAACGCGAAAGGCCGGGACGCCAGCATGAAGAGGTCAGCGGCCCGACCCATCGCCCCCCAATGATTACTCCAGCAGAAGCTTCGTCCTTAAGGGGATGGGGTTTACGAGGCAGTAAACCCCGGGGCACCGCTCCCGTGCCAGGCGCTCGATCTCCTGGAGCTTTTCCGGCGGGGCATCGCTCGACACGGTTACGGTCAGCTCCACCTCTTCCACCGGCGGGTTGTCCGTCAGGCCAAAGGTGCGGCTCAAGTCCAGCCGGTTCTCGGCGGCGACGGACAGCTTTGTCAAGGTGACCCCTTCCATGGCGGCAACGGCCGCAAAGGTCCCGGCAAAACAGGAGGCAAACCCGTACAGGCAGTACTGGATCGGGTCCGGCTTGATCCCTCCTCCTCCCATGAAGGGGGCAAAGTCGGCTTGAACGACCTCCTTTCCTTTGGGGAATTCCACCTCGGCCCGGAACTGGGGTTCCCCATCCTGAAAGACCCATTCCCCCACGACCCGTTTGACCTTCCTGGCCTGAGCGGGGTCTTTCTTGACCTCCTCCACAAACTTCTCTATCGCCCCGACGTTCACGTTGTTTCGAATCATGCCATCTCTCCTCCTTCGTTTCTTCCTCGTCCGGGCCTCTCCCAAGCTACCGCCTTCGCCGGCCCTTCAGCTTGGCGATGAAATCGTCGATGGGGAGGGCGGCCATGGTCATCAGTTGGATGCTCCCCCGCGCCCCCATCTCCACTGAGACCCGGACGATCGTCTCGTTGTCCGGCGCCTCCACGATGTTGACGAAATCGTACGGACCGAGGACCGCGTACTGGGCGATGACCTTGACCCCGAGCCGCTCAAGTTCTTGGTTCACCGCCTTGATCCTTGCAGGCCTCGCCTTCAGGACCTTCCGCCCCTCCTCCGTCAGCGTGCTCAGCATGATATAGGTCGCCATCTTTGCCTCCTCCTTATACCCCCTTCCCCTTGAAGAGGGGACAGGCGGGGTGGTGTTCCACCCAACATCACTGTGGTGGACGACTCAGGCCCTCTTTCTCGTGGCCTAGCTTCATCAGCCGGAGCCTCCTTCTGAACTCTGCCTCAGCCATCCGGCGCCGGTCCTCATCGGTCTCGGGGATCAGGGGTGGCACCGGACTGGGCCTCCCCTGGTCGTCCAGAGCGACATAGACGAGGTAAGCCGAGGAGGTGTGGGTCACCTGCCCGGTAGGGAGATCCTCCGCCTCCACCCGGACCCCCACCTCCATCGAGGTTCTCCCGACAAAGTTCACGGAGGCCTTCAAAATCAAGAGGTTTCCCACGGAGACCGGAGAACGGAAACTCAGGCGATCAACAGCCGCCGTCACCACCGGACGTCTGGCATGCCGAATAGCGGCCACGGCGCCGACCTCGTCCACAAGTCGCATGATGACCCCTCCATGGACACTCCCCAAGGGGTTTGCCTCCGTCGGTTGGACCAGGTGGGTCATCGTGACCCTGGAGGCGCTCACGGGTTTGCCTTCCACGATCTTCCCGGCCTCAGACACCTTGGGACTCGATGAAGGAGAAATCCTTCGGGGTCTTCAACTCCCCGGCGGCTTCCAGCATCTGGAGGAAGCGACGGAGGCCCTCCAGGTGGCGGGGGGAGAGGTCGAAGGAGAGCCTCTTTCGTAAATAGTCCAAACAGGCCCGTTCCGTCAAGCCGACGCGACCGTGGACCTCTTTGGCAATCCGCTCCAGGTTGTCCAGGCTCCAGGCCTTGGAGGCCAGGAGGGCCCGGTGGAGGCGATGGGTCTCCTCGGGATTGGCGGCGTAGAACTCCCGCCGGACCGCCCAGACGGCGAAGACGCAGGGAAGGTCGGTCAGCTCCTTCCAACAGGCTCCTAAGTCGAGGATGTAGGGGAAGGCCTTCGACGCCTTGGCCTTCAGGGCCTCATCACCGATCAGGAGGACGCCGACGGTCTCGGGGGAGAGTTCCAAGTGGGAGGGGGGGATGCCCTCGATGAAGGTCGGCGTGACCCTGTACCGTTTGTCGAGGAGGAGCCTGATCAAGGCCCGGGAGGTCAGCGAGGTCGTGGTGAGGAGGACCTTCGTTCCCGCGAGGGCCTGGAAAGGGACCAGGCTCAAGAAGAGGACACTTTCGACGGGCCCGTCGCAGGCGATGGCGAGATCGGGGAGGAGGAGATACAGGTCGGGGTGCCGGGCATACTCTAAGGCTGAGATGACGGAGAGGTCGAGTTTCCCTTCCCTCAACAGCTTGTTCAGTTCCGTGGGGGTCCCGTCCACGATCTCGCACGGGGCCTTGACGATCCCCTGCTCGATCGCATAGTAAACCGGTTCGCAGTTTAAATACCGGACCCTCCCGACCCGAGGCCGTCTATCGACTTTAAGTGCCGCTTCCCCTTGAAGCCCCACTTCTAACCTCACGGTTTCTTCTCCTCTTGAACGTTAAGCCCGGTAGAGCACCTTCCCGTCCACCATCGTCAGCAGGACATCGCCATCCTGCACCGAGGAAAGGAGCGATCCGTAAGGATCCTCTTCGTCGAGATCGTGGATCCTCACGGCGATGAGATCGGCCCGCTTCCCCGGCTCTAAGGAGCCGGCCTCCTTGGAGAGGCCCAGGGCCTCGGCCCCCGCCAGGGTGGCCATCTTGAAGAGGCCTTCAGGGGAGATCCTCCCCTCGTGGAGCTTCAGGGCAAAGCGCATCTCGTCCCAGAGGCTTAAGGAATCGTTGCTCGCCAAAGAATCGGTCCCGAGGCCCACCCGTATGCCTCTCTCCAGGTATGTTGGAATCGGAGCGATCCCATTCCCGAGACGGTGGTTGCTCCTCGGACAATGGGCAACGCTGACGCCGGATGAGGCCAAACGCTCCACATCCTCCGTCTCGAGGTGGACGGCGTGGACCGCCAGGGCAGAGGGGGAGAGGAGGTCATGACGGTGGACAAGCTCGACCGGTGTTTCACCCCTGATCTCGTGGGAGGGCCGATCCCTTCCCACCATCTTCAAGAGTCGCTCCCTGATCGGACCGGTCCCCTCTTTGACATAGCGGACTTCCTCTTCAGCCTCGGCTAGGTGGACGGCGACGGGGAGCCTGAAGCGTCGTGCGAGGCTAGAGAGGTGCTCTAAGAGCCGTTCCGAGAGGCTATAGGGGGCGTGGGGGGAGAGGCCGACTTTCAAGAGGCCTCCCGCCTCCTGCCGCATCGTCTCGATCTTCTGCTCCGCCCGCCTCACAATTCCCTCGGCTTGGAGCGGGTCGAGGCCTAAGGTCTCGTAGTAGACCACCCCCCTTAAGCCGCTTCGTCGGAGGACCTCGAAACTCATCCCGGCCGAGGTGATCTCTCCCACCGAGGTCGTCCCTCCGCGGATCAGGTCCCGGACCCCTTGGGAGGCCGAGTGGAGGTAAAACTGGCTGTCCAAGTCTCGTTTCCGATCGATGAGCTGGAACAACCAATCCAGGAAGAGGCCATGGAGGGTCCCTTGCAGGCCGGAGAGCTCGAGATGGGTATGGACATTTACCAAGCCGGGCAGGAGGACGGCATCGCCCAGGTCCTCGATGGGGATGGAGGGGTGATGCCGCTTAAGCTCCTCTCGTTCCCCTATCTCTAGGATGGTCCCATCTTGGAGAAGGAGCGCCCCACCGAACAGGGGAGGGGAGGTGATGGGCAGGAGCAGGCGGGCGGAAAGGAGCTTCATCGGTGGTTCGCTGTTTGGCGGTCGACCCATTCGTTGGCGAGCCGCTCCGCCAGGGCAAGATCCTCGGGGGTGTTGGCGTTAAACAGGGAGAGGAGATCGGGGTCAAAGGGTCGGAGAGCCTCCTCCGGGACAATCCTCACCTTCACATGAGAGAGGAAGCCCGTCACCTTCAACCGGTCGGCTCTGATCTCCTCCTCGATGAAGGGGAGGCAGGCCTTGGAGTAGATCGCATGGAGGGGATGAAGCTCTCCCTGAGCGTCCGGGATCACCACGTCGGCTCCTTCCGCCTTGTCCTTCAAGGATGTGATCAAAGCCGGGTTCAGGAAGGGCATATCGCAGGCGGCGAAGAAGGCTTTTGGGAAGGAAGCCACTTTAAGCCCCGTGTAGATCCCGCCCAGGACGGCCTTCCCTGGGAGAAGGTCGGTGATGACCTCGCCCCGAAGGTCTTCGTAACGTCCTGCCCGGTTGGCGACGATCAGGACCTCGGGGAAGAGCCCTCGAAGGGTCTCCACCACCCGTTCGATAAGCCGCCTCCCCCCAACCCGGACCAACGCCTTATCAGTCCCCATCCTGGAGGATCTCCCCCCGGCCAGGACAACCCCTGTCAACAGAGTTCCTCCTCAAAGAACCCCCCCCAGACTTCCTGGGCGGTGCGTAAGAGAAGCCTGAGGCCTGGAAGCAAACGCTATTCCTTTTCGTCCCTTGCGGGGATCTCGAGCACTGGAAGCTCATCCATCTCAGCTTCCTCGGCGAATTCCTCGGCCGTCGTCTCCGCTTCAGCTTCCTCGGCGAATTCCTCGGCCGTCGTCTCCGCTTCAGCTTCCTCCAAGACCTCTTCCTCCTCTTCGACGGCCAGGCCTTCAGCCAAGGCCTCCTCGGTGGAGAGGGTCCTGAACCAGGTCGGCGTCGCCTTGGCGGGGATGAGCTCCTTCTCCATCACCCCCTCCAGGGCCTCCACCTCGTAAGCGATCTTCCCGGCGGCCAGCTCTTCCAGGGCGATGTAGGTGGGCTTCCAGCTCTTTGGGTTCACCAGGGGGAAGCTGCCTATGTTGAGCTGCCTGGCCCTCTTGGCCGCGATAATGACCAGGCGGTACTTGTTGTCCACATGGGACATCAGCGCCTCGATGGGAACGATATAAGACATACTCCCTTACCCTCCTTCGGCCGTCATGATCCTTCTCTCAAGAATGAAAGATCCATCCGAAAACTCTTGCACCGCTCGGCGGTGATGATGGCCTTCATTTCGGAGACGGCCCGCTTGAAGGTGTCATTGACGATGACGTATTGGTACTCCTTATAGTACCGGATCTCCTCCAGGGCCTTTTTCAGGCGGCGCCTGATCTCCGCCTCGGAGTCGGTCTTCCGACGGCGGAGGCGCTCCTCCAGCATCTTCAGGCTGGGTGGGACGATGAAAATGAAGACCCCCTGGGGGAAGATCCTTTTCATCTGCTTTGCCCCTTGGGTATCGATGTCCAGGGCCACGTCCTTCCCTTCGGCGAGGTGTTTCTCCAGCTCGGATCGGGCGGTCCCATACAGGTGGCCGTGGACCTCTGCCCACTCGAAGAACTCTCCCTTGTCGATCATCCGCTGGAAGGTCTGCTGGTCCACGAAGTAGTAGTCCCGCCCGTCCCGCTCGTGGGGACGGGGAGGGCGGGTGGTGAAGGAGACGGCGTGGACCAGGTCGGGGAGCTCCGCCGCCGTCCTTTCGCACAGAGAGGTCTTCCCCGCCCCTGAAGGGGCGGAAACAACGACCAGAAGCCGCTCCCGGCTTATGATCCCCTTCCCCATCTCCCCTTCCTCGCTTTGCACCCCGTCCTTTATCCTTCAAGGGGCCGGGGCCTTGGTCCTCTCCGTTCCGGGCCTCGCTCCCCCTCGTCCCAGGGCCGCCCTGGTGTTCTGGCCCTGAGCGTTGGCCTCGGCCTCGAGCCTCTGGGCAACGGTCTCCGTCTGGATGGCGGAGAGGATGATGTGGTCGGAATCGGTCACGATGATGGAGCGGGTGCGTCTGCCGTTGGTGGCATCCACCAGCTTCCTCGCCTGCTTGGCCTCGTCCTTCAAACGCTTCATGGGGGCCGAGGCCGGGTTGACAATGGCCACGATCCTCCGCACCACCACCATGTTACCGAATCCGATGTTCAACAGTTCCGATGACAAACGCCCCACCCCCTTTCACTCGAGGTTTTGCACCTGCTCCCGGAGCCTCTCCAGCTCCGCTTTTAAGAGGATGACCTCATGGGAGACCGAGGCGTCGGACGCCTTGGCCCCGATGGTATTCGCCTCCCGGCCCATCTCCTGGAGGAGGAAGTCGAGCTTCCGCCCGTGGGGGCCTTCTTCTTCCAGGAAGGAGCGGAACTGGTTCAGGTGGCTCTTCAGCCTCGCACACTCCTCGGTGATGTCTGAACGATCGGCGAAGAGGGCCACCTCCTGCTCCAGTCGGAAGGGGTCGGTGCTCCTTCCTTCAAGGAGGGCATCGACGCGGGCCTTCAGCCGCTCCTTGTAGGCTTTCGGGATTTCGGGGGCCCTCTGCTCGATCCGCTCCAGGATCCCTTCAGCCCGGGCAAGGCGGACGAGGAACTCCCCTTGGATGGCCTCCCCCTCCTTGGCCCGCATGGTGTCCAGAGCATCCAAGGCCATCTCGAGGGCCGCCTCGACCTCACCCCAGGCCCCTTGCAGCTCCTCTTCCGCCTCCTCAACCTCAAAGAGGTCCTGCCGGGCGCTTAACGTCGCCACAGTGACCCGGCCGGGGAGGCCGAACTCCTCCTGGAGGCCTTTTAACGCGGCGAGATACTGAACGGCCAGGTCCCGGTTGAAGGATAAAGTGAGGGGCCGTTCGACGAACCCCTTTTCGGTGAGGGAGAGATCAAAGCGGCCTCGGTGGAACCGCCGTTGGATGAGCGCTTGGACATGATGTTCGAGGGCGCTTAAGCGCCTGGGGAGTTTGGCCCGGACCTCCAGGAATCGATGGTTCAAGGCCTGGATCTCGACGACGAAGGACCGCCCTTGCCCGACATGCTCCCCACGGCCGTAGCCTGTCATGCTCTTTAACATCGTAGGGTACACTACACCAGAACGGCTTGATTTGTCAAACCAATTCCGCATTCCGGAAAATGCTTGACCTACGGCAGCAGCTCCCATAAACCCATCAGCATCTGCGGGGATGCCCTGAGCGGGGATCCCCTGGATCCAGGTCCCAGGGACACGTCTCCAGGTTGTTGATCACCTTCTAGGGGTGTTGTGATGCCCGGAAAGTGGGTTCCCCTCCGCGGGCGCAGCGCAGCCGAGAATCCACCTAACCGGTTTGAGCCCCAGTGGTATGACCGTGACCCGGATGGGGCCGACCCGAAGGAGCCAGCCCCGACGACGCAGTTCCTCAAGGATTCCTCCCACTCGATTCTCACCTCCAATGACAGCCCCGATGTCGGATTCGACGCCAGCGTCAACCCCTACCGGGCTGTGAACACGGCTGCATCTATTGCTACGCCCGCCCCACGCACGAATATCTGGGCTTCTCGGCCGGCCTCGATTTCGAGACGAAGATCCTGGTGTTAGACCCTCCAAAATATGGGCTCGTGCCGTACACCGGGGTCTTCCCCATCGAGCTGACGCTGGATCATACGGGTCCCATCGCCCACTCCGCGGCGGACTGCACGCTGCTCCTGGAGGTGATCGCCGGCCCCGATGGGCTGGACCCACGCCAGTCGGTCGGGGTCCGGACCGAGGTCTACACCCGGGTCCTGACGGGGGACGCCCGGGGGCTCCGCATCAGGATCGTCCGGGAGGGGTTTGGCTGGTCGGGGGCCTCGGAGCCCGACGTGGACCAGGTCGTGCGGGACGCGGCCCAGCGCTTCACTCGGGCGGGTGCCACAGTGAGCGAGTTCTCGATCCCTCTCCATCGGGACGGCATCCACATCTGGAACGCCATCGCTGTCGAAGGGGCCACCATGCTGATGGTCAACGGCAATAGCATGGGGACCAACTGGAAAGGGCACTACACGACCCCGCTCCTGGGCTTCTACGGTCGGAGCCGCCGGGTCCGGGCCAATAACCTCTCCGAGACGGTGAAGCTGGTGATCCTGCTGGGCCAGTACATGCAGGACAACTACCATGGGCACTACTACGCCAAGGCGCAGAACCTCGCCAGGGTCCTTCGGGCGGCCTATGACGAGGCGTTAAAAGGAGTGGATCTGTTGCTGATGCCGACCACGCCCATGAAGGCGACGTTGCTTCCACCCCCCAATGCCAGCCGCGAGGAGTACGTGGCCCGGGCCCTGGAGATGATCCCGAACACCTGCCCCTTCGATGTCACCGAACACCCGGCCATGAACGTGCCGTGCGGGATGTCAGGAGGGCTCCCAGTGGGGATGATGCTGGTGGGGCGGCCCTGGGAGGATGGAACGGTCCTCAAAGCGGCTCACGCCTTCGAGCAGATCAGGTAACCGCGGTGCAAAATGACACCCAGGTGTGGCGGCGCCTCACCCCGGGTGCTCCATCCCCCCGTCGAGTGGATGCAGCGGCCCAGACCCTGCCCCGACGGAGGTGGAGGCGGTCTACCGTCAAGGAAGGCGTCAAAGGCCCCCATCGTGGTCAAGTTTGCGTTCCTCCGAACGGTGGCGGTGCGAGACGGCCTGCCCGCCCTTCGGTCTGGGTCGCGTTCCGCCGCAGCCTGGGCCCGCAGCCCGAGCGGAAGGTGTACCTGAGCAACGTGCCCAAGCTCACCTCCAAGCGAGAACTAGTCCGGGTCAGCGGGATGCGGTGGCCTGTCGAGACGGCAATCGAGGAATGCAAGGGCGAGCTAGGGATGGACCACTACGAGACCCGAAGCTGGCGGGGCTGGCGCCATCGTATGACCATGACCCTGGTAGCCCATCACTTCCTCGTCCGACTGCGGCTTCGCCTTCAAAAAACCCCCGCGTTGACAGTCACCCAAGTGCGGGAGCTGCTCACAGTGATGTTACCTCGGAGAGAGTTCGACATCTACACCGCCTTGGCAATGGTTCAGTCCTACCAGCGCCACGACCATATCGCCTGTCTTGCCCATCGCAAGCGAACCCTCAAACGCTTGCGCCAGTGGCGTTTGTAAGAGCTGGCTGAAAAAACCTCGCCGTAGGACTATTTGGACACCAAACAAAAACGCGGACGTTACGAAGCCCGTACGTCCACGAAAGTATGGAGCCGGCGAGTGGACTCGAACCACCGACCAGCTGATTACGAATCCCTCCCAGCACCAATACGGCAACCCCGCGTCAGAGGCCACTTTGTCAAGCCTGGCGCGGGGTTGTCTTGCTTGGGGAAGTGTGCTAGAGTGGGATGGAACGGGATGGAAATTGATGGTGAACTAGCACCAGA
>JACQHM010000067.1 GCA_016199025.1 Candidatus Methylomirabilota bacterium
CCCATCCGCCGGGCCTCCTCCAGGCTCGCCACCAGGCTGTGGGGCGTGGCCCAGACCAGGAACCCGGCGGTGAGGACCAGGAGGAGCCACTTGACGTAGGGCCGGTACCGCTCCGCCCCGCGGATCCGGGCCATGCCGAGCCACAGGTAATAGTTGCTGCCCAGGAAGAGGACCCCGATCAGGACCGCCTGGATGATCCAGAGCCAGGAGAGGAACCCCCCCATCATGGTGATCCCCATCTGCTGATTGAAGGCATAGATCTCCCGACCCAGCCAGTAGCCGGCAAAGGGGAGGACCAGGAGGGCCGAGACGGCGACAAAGTTGCCAATATAGCCCATCCAGTCATATTCGGCCCGTTCCTCATCGCTCCCCGCTCCCAGAAAGCGATACGCGGCATACGCCGCCGCCACGCTCCCACCGAAGGAGATATTCGCGATGAATCGGTGGATGTTGATCGGCATCCAGGTGAAGTTGGTGAAGGCCGCCCACCGGCTGATCAGGTTCCCTTGCTGGTCCAGGCCAGCCGGGCTCATCATGAACGTTGCCCATGAGTTGGAGATGACCATGATCAGAACCCCGAACAGGTTCAGGAGGACACCAAGTCCGATGTGAAGGCCCTTCCGGTGCTTCAAAGGCTCCCAGCCATAGTAGTAGAGGTAGAGGGTAAAGGTCTCACCAAAGAACAAAAGGGCATAGACCCACATGCTTGGGGAGAAAATATCCGCCATATAGGCAAAAAACTTTGGATAGAGGGTGATAAAAAAGAAGAGGAGGAGTGCCCCGAAGACCGCCGTGGTCGAGAAGGCGGCGAAGACAAGCCTCGTGAACTCCTTGGCCAGCCAATCGTACCGGGGGTCCTTGGTCCGGACCCCAACGATCTCCACGATGAGGGCGAAGATCGGGACCCCCAGGATAAGGGCGGCGAAGTTCAAGTGGAGCTGGGCGATCACCCACACAGCGATCCGGCTCCCCACGAAGGGGAAGGCCTGATACCCATTTTCAGATTTCAGCGGCGTCTCGGCCATGGCGGACAGGGCTGAGAGGGTCACGAAGCCAACGAGGATCACAATGACCCACAACCTTACCCCTGCCTGCTTCATTTCCCGACCTCCTTCCCAGATCACCGTCCCCTCGAACCGTGGGTTGTCACCAGCGTGTAAAGGGGCTTATCAAAGAAGGAGGGAAGGCAACCAAAGCTACCTCCCCTTCCGAACAAGGTCTTTTTCTAGACCCCAACCAGAGAACCTGTCAAGAGAAAAAGATCGCCTCTACAACCTTGAAACTTGGTTGATATAAGGGCCAGATGCTCTATTAGAGTATAAAGGAGATCTTTCCCAGAAAAGACCCGGGGAACTTTCGGAGGAGCAACCCATCCAGCCCCCACCTTCGGCCAGCCCCACTCCCCAAGAAGGCTATCATGGACGCGATCAAGAGGAGGTGAAAGCCCTGTTGGCAGAACCCCAGCCAGAAGCTGGCCAACATGTAGTTCGCCATGATGACAAGCCCCACGATGGCCGCGAGACCGGTCAGTAAGCCCAGGGTGAGGCCAAGTCCAACCACCGTCTCGCCATAGGCGGTGAGGTGCGCAAAGAGCTTGGCACTCGGGATAGCCGTGCCGGTGAGGAACTCCTGGTACCATTCGTAGGGGTTCTTGGCGGCGAACTCGGCCAGCTTCTTGGGCATGAAGTCGATCCACCGCTGGGTCGCCACCGGAAGCGGAAGGATCCCGGCAATGAAGACCCAGCCAACCTTGGTCAGCATCGACTTCACAAACCAGAGTCCCACCACGATCCTCAAGAAAGCCAGCCAACGATCAGGGGATCGAATGGTATCGACTGGGACTTTTCGCATGGTCGTAGGTGTCTCCTTTCCATTGTTCCTTGGCCAAAGAGGAGGTGCATAACGCCACACACCGGCCCTAACGGATGGCCACCCCCCATGGTTTCTCCCCCATCGGGATCGTCGTGATCAACTGATCCGTCGAGGTATCGATCACCCCGACGGCATTCCCTCCATGGATGGTCACGTAGAGCTGTCGCCCGTCTGGGGTGAGGGCCACCCACCAGGTCCGTTTCGCCGTCGGGATCTTGGCCAGGACCTTGTAGTCCGAGGTATCGATGGCCCAGACCTCGAAGGAACGACCGTGAGCCACATAGAGTTTCTTCCCGTCAGGAGTGACGATGGTCCCCACCGGCCGCTCGCCGACCTTGATGGTGGCGATGACCTTATGTTCCTTCGTGTCGACGACTGACACGGTTCCGGTCCGCTCGTTGCCGATGTACGCCCGCTTCCCATCAGGGCTGAAACTGACACCCCTGGGGTTCTCGTCCACCTTGATTCTCGCCACCACCTTGTTCGTGTCCGTCTCGATGGCATAGACATCGTGGGAGGTCTCGTGGGTGACGTACACCAGCTTCCCGTCAGGGGTAATAGCCGCCGTCTCTGGCTCAACGCCAACAGGGATTGTGGCGACCACCTGGTGTGTCTTGGCATCAAGGGCCGTGACCTCCCCGAGTTGCTCGTTGACCACATAAAGCCTGGACCCATCCGGGGTGATGACCACGCCCTCCGGATCGATCCGGGCCGGGACGGTCCCGAGAACCTTGAGGGTCCCTGTATCAATCATCGTCAGGTCGTTGGAGTTGCCGTTGGAAGTGTACACCCGTTTCCCGTCCGGGCTTACGATCACCCCCCGAGGCCGATTCCCCACCTTGATCGTGGCGATAACCTTCTGCGTCATCGTGTCGATGACGGAAAGTTCGTTGGAGCCCTCGTTTGTCACATAGGCCCGAGGCTGGGCCATGGCGAAGGTTTGCCATCCAGCAAGCATGATGGCCAATACGACCGATCCCCCGATCAATCCCCTTCGAACCTCATCTCTCTTGGCAGACACTTTAATTCGCATCCCTTACCCTTTCCTTAAAGATGATCTGGTCTTCTCACGACGATAGATGTTCTCTGGGTTCAGCTCCGATGAGATAGCTTATAGCATAAAACCTCCGTCGAGAACAATGCCAATTCTTCGCCCTGCCGACCCCGAGAGGGCTCTGCCTCTTTCAAGGATCACCTTGTTCAAAACTCAAACTCTGTTGTAGTTCTCGGAATGATTCAAGAGCATGACCAGAGGATCGTCTCCAAGCGTTGTGCCATTCCTTGGCTAATACTTGCTTAAGATAGATTCCCCATGCCCAGGGTTTCTTCGAACCCTGTTTTAAAATTTCTCTTGACAAATTTACAGCCCCTATGATACAAGCACCCTACCAGAATAGGCCTTTTGCCCCAGGGGAAAGGACTAAGAGGAGTGAGAGGAGGTGAATGATTACTCAGGTTGTCGGAAAGGGAAGTCTTGGGATATGGTGAAGAAAGGAGGGGAACGATGATGAAGGGTAAGTTGGTATGGGGCCTGTTGACCTTCCTGGTCTTCTCTGTGGTGTCCGCGGGCCTCTCATATGGGCAAACGCACTCGGGTGTTCACCCCGTTCCGGCTGTGGTGAAGCAGGTCATCAAGGCCTTCGATAACCCTGAAGGGGCGATCTTCAGCTGGGACGGCCACTATGTGTTCATCTCCAACGCGGCCGAGATCGGTGCGGACCGGGCCCCGTCGTTCGCGTGGACGGAGGGCGAAGGCTACATCAGCAAGCTGGAGGTCCTCCCGTCGGGCGAGCTGAAGATGGTGAATCCCAAGCTCATTACCGGCTTGACGGCCCCGCTGGGGATGGGCGTGATCCCCGTCAGCACCCGGAAGTTCCCCAAGGGAACCATCTTCGCCTGCGTGGGCTCCGCCCCCCTCCGGGATAGCATGGGGAATGAGATCCGCGAGCGGCATCGGCTCCAGACCAAGCTCCTCGCCTTTAACGAAGACGGACGGATCATGGGCGAGATCAGCACGGGCCCCGGCTCCATCTTCGAGGAGATCACGGGGAGTCCCATCATCCTCATCAACGCCCTGGGCTTCGACAGAAATGGAAATCTGTATGTCGCTGACACCGAATTCGGCGGCGGCCAGTTCATGCCCCCCTTTGAGGGGAAAGGCGGGATCTGGATGATCCCTGTCGGTGCCCTGGATGATCTGGCCGATGGCAGGAGGCCGATGGAAAAGCCGATGTTCGTGGCTATCCCCGGGAACCCTGACGGCGTCGAGGTCTCCCCCATCGATGGGAAGGTGTACGTAAACACCGTGGGGCCGGTCGCGGGGGCTCCTGACCCGGCAGGGGGAGGTATCTACGCTCTGACCGTAGATGACTTCCGGAGCGGCCGCCTCCCGGCTCCCATTGACCGGGATATGGGCGCCCTGGATGGCCTGGATTTCACCGCTGGCGGTTCCATGCTGAATACCCAGATCCGGGGCGACATCCCGCACCGCCTCTATGTGAACTGCCCCGGTAAGTCGGGCACGACCCTGGAGATCCAACCCAGTGGCTCATGGGCGGATCTGACCGGCCCGGCTGACGAGGCGGTCCGCCACATGCACGATGGCAGCCACCTGGTGGTGATCCCGGAGCTCTTCGCTCGGGATTCAACGCCCGGCGACGATGAGGTGACGGTCCTGGTGCTCCCGCCCAATTTCGATGCCGGCTGCCGCATGTAAACACACTCCGTTCCTGCGAACGAAGCGGCGCGGGCGAACACGTCGCCCAAATTCCACGCCGCGGAGTAAGGGGGGGGGTGGCGTTTGCCACCCTCCCTTTTTCTTTCGCCGATGGCCGAGACCCCCTTGACGTTTCTAGACTGATTCTCCGTTGACTTCCCCGGGGTCTTAGGACGATAATGGACCTTAGTAAACAGGGGGACCTCAGCGGCTGGAGCGGCTGAGATCCCGGTTCAAGGAGGGAGATGACATGGAGCAGGCACTGATCGTCAGCGCCGTCCGGACCCCTATCGGGACCTTCGGTGGGACCCTTCGAGACGTCCCGGCCACCAATCTTGGGGCCTTGGTGATCGCCGAAGCCACGAAGCAGGCTGGTCTGGAACCGAGGCAGGTGGACGAGGTGATCTTCGGAAACATCCTCCAGGTGGGCCTCGGCCTGAACCCTGCACGGGTAGCGGCCCTCCAGGCCGGCCTTCCAATTGAGGTGCCGGCCTATACCATCAACAAAGCCTGCGGCTCCGGCCTGAAGGCAGTCGCCCTCGCCGCCCAATCCATCATGGGAGGAGACGCGGATATCGTCGTCGCGGGGGGGATGGAGAACATGAGCCAGGCCCCCTACCTACTTCGCAAGGCCCGCTGGGGTCAGCGTCTCGGCCACGGGGAGGTCGAGGATGCCCTTCTGGTGGACGGCCTTGTGTGCCCCACGACCCTCGTCCACATGGGGGTAACGGCCGAGAACATCGCAAGGGAGTATGGGATCAGCCGGGAGGAGCAGGATGCCTTTGCCCTGAGGAGCCAGGAGAGGGCCAAGGCGGCCATCGAGGGAGGGGCGTTCAAGGCAGAGACAGTCCCCCTCTCCGTCCCTCAGGCGAAGGGGGAGCTGGTGCTCTTCGAGAAGGACGAGCATCCAAGGTTCGACACAAACCTCGAGAAGCTCTCCAAGCTGAAACCGGCCTTCCAATCCGATGGGACCATCAGCCCAGGGAACGCCTCCGGGATCAACGATGGGGCCGCGGCAGTGGTGGTGACCTCCGAAAGGAAGGCGAAAGAGCTAAACCTTCAGCCACTAGCCGCCATCCGCTCATGGGCCTCGGCGGGCGTTGATCCTTCCATCATGGGGATGGGACCCGCCCCTGCATCCCTGAAGGCCCTGAAGAAAGCCGGTCTGAAGCTTCAGGATCTCGACCTGGTCGAGATCAACGAGGCCTTCGCGGCTCAGGTCCTCGGGGTCTTAAAGGAGCTTCCGGTAGACCCTGGGAGGCTGAACATCCGCGGAGGGGCCATCGCCCTGGGACATCCCGTCGGGGCGAGCGGGGCGAGGATCCTGACCACCCTCCTCTACGCCTTGGTGGACCGGGGAGGCCGATTTGGCCTTGCCGCTCTTTGCATCGGTGGGGGCCAGGGGATCGCTATGGTGGTCGAGCGGGCGTAGCTCCGAGATCTCTCCTGGCTCTAGTCGGAGACACTTCATGATTGACCTCAAGAAGGCCTACGACGAGCTTGTCGAATACATCAAGCCTTATTGCTTCCCCATCGCCATCAAGATGCTGAAAGAGGGGGAACCCCTTCCTGAGAGAGTTAAACGCCCCCTGAAGGATTTCGGGAAGCGGTTCTCGACCTGCCAGGCCTACAACCTGGTCCGGCGCTACGGCTGGGTCCTGGCCCTCTCGAAGGAGGACATGCAGTGTGCCATCGGCGTGACGATCCTGGGCTTCGACAAGCCCCTCCCCTACTACCTTCAAGGGAATCTCTGCGAGGGGATGTACACAGAAACTACAGAGGCAGGAGCCAGGACCGAGGCCGTGACCGATCGCTTTGAACCAGGGATGTATCAAACGATCCTCATGGCCCCCCTCCACCGCTGCGAGTTTATGCCCGATGTGATCTGCCTCTACGGGAACCCTGCTCAGATCATGCGGCTCGTCCAGGGGGCCCTTTGGAAACGGGGGGGGAAGATCGCCTCGGGGTTCAGCGGCCGGGTCGATTGCTCCGATATCATTGTCACCCCTCAGAAGACCCAGGACTACAATGTCGTGCTCCCCTGCACAGGCGACCGGATCTTCGCCCAGACTCAGGACCACGAGATGGCCTTCTCGTTCCCCGCCCATCTGCTCGAAGAGCTTCTGGAGGGCCTCCGGGGCACCCATAAGGGAGGCCTCCGCTACCCCATTACCTCTTTCCTGGATTACCAGGCCAATTTTCCCCAGAAGTATATGGCTCTCTTTCCGATGTGGGAGGCGGAGAAGGAAGGCACCGAAGAATAGATCTTCAGGTGTTACTTGAATTCGATCAGTCTGATGTTGCTGGGATCGAGGGCGTGAAGGGCCTTCAGCTCTTCAGGGGTGGGAGGTGGGGTAATGGGCGTGTTGGCATCCACCTGCACGGGGAAGCCTGTGTTCTCGATCACTTCCTCAGGCTTGATGTAAGGATGGATGCTCTCGACGAGGATTTCCCCCTCTCGGAGGGCAAAGACACAAAGCGGGGTCACGATCCGATCGACCCGACCGGCTGCCGTGACGAAGTCGAGCTTTTCAATAAAGGTCTTGGGGGTGTGCTTCGTCCGCCAAAGGATCGTCCGTTTCGCCGTCGGCATGAGGGCCGCCGAGCCCGCTCCCCCGGGGAGCCGAACCTTGGGCCTCCAATAATCCTTGCCGATGGCGCTCAAGTTGATCCGCCCATACCGATCAACCTGAACGCCCCCCAAAAACACGGTGTCTAACTCCCCTCGGGCCGAGAGGTCGAAGATCTCGATCAACGAGAAGATGGAGGGACTTCCCTGAGCCAGCACAGGATCCAGCGTGGAGGACGGGACCCTTTCAGGCGAGGGGTTCACGCCCCCGGCGATGTTCAAGTAGACCAGATTCGGCGCGTGGAGCTTCTTGGCCAGCAGAATCGCAATCATCGGGAGGGGGGAGGAGACACCGTGGAAGACCCGCTCCCCATCCTTCAAGAGCCTCGCCATCGAGACAGTCATCTGGTCTGCCTGGATCTGAGAGTCCATCACCTCTCCTTGGCCAGAACCTGCTAGCGGTCCACCTTCGAGAGGTATTCGCGGAGCTTTCTCGGGTCCGAGGACTGGTCCAGGTATTCACGAACAGCCCGAGAATCGATCTTGTAGTAAGGGTAACAGCTCCCCGGCCAAGCCCCGCCCTTTGCCTCGACGACGGCCACCACCAGGAAATCAGGAATCGCCGTCAACTCCGGCTGGGCCTGGAACGTTTCCGTTTCAACGATCCGCTCAGCCGTCAGGATCACCCCCTTGGCCGCCCGGCTCATGAGGACGTCCTCAAAGGGGGCCCCAAAAATCCGGGCATTCCCGGACCGATCGGCTTCCTGAACATGGAGCATGGCCCAGTCCGGCTTTAACTTCGGGATGGCGACCACCTCCGCACCGGTATACGGGTCCTTCACCGTTTTGAACTCCCGGGCCTCCAGGAGGTCGCTCCCGAATATCCCGGCGATCGGCTGAAATGGCAGGCCGTACGCGGCCGCCCGGAGCCCCGCGATGACCGTGTAACAGGCGTTCTCGCAGGCCTTGACCCTCCCCTCTTCGACCATCCGTCGGTAGTTTGGGGCGAGGCCGAATTCGGCCTCGAAGCCGACAAAGCCCGCATGCACGGCGGCCACGCAACCCGCGGCGCAGAGGAGGTCGATATCATAGGCCCCTCCCGCCTTGACCAGTTGTAAGTCCCGCTTTCCCTGGCGGGCCAGCTCCCTGGCAAAGGCCAAAGGCGATCGATGCATCAGGGTCCCGCCTAACGCGACAAGGCTTCCATCCTGGACCAGGGCGGCAGCCTCTTTCAGCGACATGAGCTTCTGCCCCATGATAATTTCCTCCTGTGGGATTTCCTGTATTCTAGCCCCCACCCTCCAAGAAAACAAGCAAAAAGGCGACGGCTCACTATCCCTTTCTCAGTCCTGTTCCATTGGCGTTGCGGGGCGCGATGCGTCCACCTTATCCCCCACTTCCCAAATAACTAGACAGGTTTCCGAAATTTGACTACAATGGTCATCGAGGAGGCGCGTTGATGCAGCAAGTGTCTGTCGCCCAGTTGAAAGCGCACCTAAGCAAGTACCTCGAGGTGGTCCGATCTGGGGAAGAGGTGCTGATCACCGACCGGGGCCGGCCGGTAGCCAAGCTCAGCCCCCTCCGGTCCACAGGACAGCAGGACGCACATCTGGATGGCCTGATTCGGACCGGCGTCGCCCGGCCGCCGCGGGGGCCGTTACCAGACGACTTCTGGGACCGGCCCCGCCCTCAGGATCCAGAAGGGCGGGCCTTGACCGTCCTGCTGGACGAGCGGGCCGAAGGACGATGAGGTTCTGGGATGCCTCCGCGCTGGTCCCGATGTGTGTCGAGCAGCCGGCCTCGGGCCTCATCCGACCGCTCCTGACCGAGGACCCCGCGATGGCCGTCTGGTGGGGCTCCCCGGTAGAATGCCGCTCGGCGTTCGCCCGGCTCCGGCGTGAAGGTTTCCTCTCTCTTGAGGAAGAAGAGGCGGCCAACAACCTCCTGCTGGCGTTGCAGGAGGCATGGATCGAAATTCAACCCACGGAGCAGGTCCGGGCTCAGGCGATCCGGTTGCTCCGAGTGCATCCGCTGCGGTCGGCCGATGCCCTGCAACTAGCGGCTGTCTTGGTGTGGACCGGTACCCCGCCAGCGGGAGAGCTGGTGTCGTTGGATCAGCGTTTGCGGGACGCCGCCCGGCTGGAAGGCCTTACCCCCCGTCCTGACCGGATTTGACAGCCGCTGGGTCATCAGCCGCCTTTGGGGCCGCAGCTCTGAGCACCGGGTAGAACTGCGTGAACACGTGGTCTGTCGCCGCCTTCTCATGATGACATGCCCAGCAGGCTTCCTTGGGAAAGGGCCCTCGCCTTGTCTTTCAGTTTCCCCGACTCGTCGTCGAAGCTGAAGTACGCCCAGCCGGTGTCAAACCGCTGGCGGTCTTTCACCGCGGCTTCGAGGCCGACAAACTCGTTCTGGAAGGAACCCTGGAGGCCTGGCTCCCTCTTCACCGCAGCACTGACAAGTTTGAGGATCATGATGGTGCTGTCAGGAAACTCCCCCGTACGCAGTCCCAGCGAGCTGCCCACGAAGACCTATTCCCAATAGCCTCTTGGGCGAAGCAGAGTGTCCTTCCCTTCGTAGACAGCCGCCGGCTGTTCCCCCACAGGCTGGTCCGCTTCCAAGGTTGATCCGAGGAGAACCACTGCCGTGAGCGCTCCCAAGACGGCCCATGCCCCTCTTCCTTTTATGGCAGTGCTTGGATAATAATGCTGCCGCCCTCTACCACCTGCATGCGCACGTCATAACCATACAGCAAGGCCATACCAATGAGAGGGTCTGTGTCGGTAGCTTCGACCAAAATGTTCCGCGGCCTCCCATCCCATAGGACAGTTGCCGCATAAATGTCGCACTGGTCTTCGGTGCCGTTAGCAAGGATAACCAGGCCGCGGGTGCGCCAAAGGAGCCCAAGGGTGGCGATGACAGCAGGAGGCAGTGTCAGAGAACCGTTGAACCCCGTGTCGAGGAGCGCCTCAATCTCCTGGTCCCGCCCGTCTGCGGCCCGCACTGGTAGGCGGATTGTCGCTTCATGATGCGCGTTCACGACCCCGGTGATCGTACCGCCTCGTGCACCCGACGCAACCCGATGCGGTATGCCGCACGATGCCCAACTCGGCAGAGCCAGATTTGCGCATTGGGGTGACGGACAAGCAGGCGTTCAGTCGCTGTATAGTCATCCCTGTCTATCTCATATGCGCCCGTCTCGATGTCAATGGCCACGAACTTGCCCTCATCATCCACCTCAAGGTGGGGGCGGATGTCACGCTCGTAGATTGCCTACCCGCGCTGAGCAAACTCTTCTTTGCTGTAGCGTGGTTCCAACACGGCCATGGTTTTGCTCCTGCTCAGATCACTAGCTACATCGGTAAGGCCTGCTCGCCATCATGACCCCATAGTGCATTCCACACTTTCCAGGATAGCAGCTTTTGTGTGAGGATCGCGTGGTGATTTTTTCATCGGTTGCCTGGAGCCTAACTATAAATTACCTTGTTCCGTATTAAGATCACAAGTCTTCTCTTCTTGCGGGATAAGACCCCTAGATCTCCTGGTCGGGAAGCCACGTAAGTCGTATTGTTCCAGGTAGTTCCACAGAGCCCTGTCGCTGTTATGTTTCCTAGCCTTGCTGGCCGCTGGCCGCTGGCCGCTGTTCACTGACGTTTAGAGGCCCCGCAGCTTAAAGCGCTGGATCTTGCCGGTGGCGGTTTTGGGG
>JACQHM010000073.1 GCA_016199025.1 Candidatus Methylomirabilota bacterium
GAAGTGATAATCCGGGTTCCTGCCTAAGAGGTCACAGATCTCGAAGGCCCCTGTCTTTTGACCTTCGATCCGGTAGGGGTTGATGGAGTTGACCAGAAAGACAGGGTAGCAGGCGGAGATCTCCCGCACGATCCGTAAGGCGGCGTCGAAATTCCCCTGGACCTGGAGGACCTTCGCCCCGTGGATCCTGGCCTGGGAGAGTTTTCCCAGGGCAATGGCCCCCTGGGGGATGAGGACGAAGGCCTTGATCCCAGCCCGGGCCGCGTAGGCGGCTGCCGAGGCAGAGGTGTTCCCGGTGGAGGCACAGATCACCGCCTTGGCCCCCTCCTCCAAGGCCTTGCTGATCGCAACGGTCATCCCCCGGTCTTTGAAAGACCCGGTCGGGTTCGCCCCCTCCAGCTTCAGATAGACCTTGACGGGAAGCCCTAACGCCTCACGGAGATGGTCGGCCCTGATCAGCGGCGTGTTCCCTTCGTTCAGGGTGATCACAGGGGTCCGGTCGCTGACCGGCAAGAATTCCCGATATCGATGGATGATACCTTTCCATTCCATGGTTTGAATTTTCGATTTTAGATTTGCGATTTTCGATTGAAAATCGAAAATCGGCAATCGGCAATCTGAAATTTAGGTGTGGCTCCCTTCCACCCTGAGGCAGACCGTCCTCCCCGTCACCATGTCCAGCCGATCGATCTCGGCCAAGGCTTTTCGCATATCCCCTTCTTGAGCTTCGTGGGTCATCATAACGACAGGGACAGTGCGCTGCTCTCTCCGCCCTTTCTGGATCACCGAGGCAATGCTGATGTGGTGCTCCCCAAGGATCCCAGAAACCTTGGAAAGGACCCCTGGCTTATCGATGGCCATGACCCTGAGATAGTAGCCTGTCCTGAGCCGGTCCATCTCCTTCAAGCTAACCTCCACCGTCGTGATCTCAGGCAGATGGGGTGGCCGGGAGGGCCGTTGGTGGACGATGTTCTGGGCGATCTCCACGATGTCGCTGACCACGGCAGAGGCGGTGGGCATCTGCCCCGCCCCCCGCCCGTAAAAGATCAAGGAGCCCGCCGCGTTCCCCTCGATCAGGACGGCATTGAAGACCCCCCCCACTGAGGCCAGGAGGTGGTCCTCGGGGATCAACGCTGGATGGACCCGGACCTCCAGCTCCCCGCCGACCTCCTTGGCGATGGCCAAGAGCTTGACCCGGTAGCCCAACTCCTTGGCGTACTGGATGTCGGAGGGATCGACGGCTCGGATCCCTTCGATGTAGATCGAACGGAGATCCACATAGGACCGGTAGGCAATGGAGGCCAGGATCTGAAGCTTATGGGCCGAGTCAATCCCATCCACATCCAGCGAGGGATCTGCCTCGGCGTAGCCCTCCCGCTGGGCCTCCTGGAGGATCTCCTGGAAGGATCGGCCCTCCTGGGTCATCTTGGTCAAGATGTAATTACAGGTCCCGTTCACGATCCCGACGATGGAGGTGATCCGGTTGGCGACGAGCCCTTCCCGGAGGGCACGGATGATCGGGATGCCTCCGCAGACGCTGGCCTCGAAGCCCAGGTCCACCCGGCTCTTCGAAGCCGCCTCGAACAGCTCCAGGCCATGGGTGGCGAGGAGGGCCTTGTTGGCCGTCACGAGATGCTTCCGCCGATGCAAGGCCTCCAGGCAAAGCTCCCGGGTCGGGGTGATGCCGCCTAAAAGCTCCACCACGATGTCCACGGAAGGGTCTTCAATGATCTGCTGAGGGTCGGTGGTCAGGATCTTTGGATCCACCTCGACCGGACGGGGGCTCTCAATATCCCGGTCCGCGATCCTCCTCAAGCGCAGGGAAGTCCCCACCCGATGCGCCAGGAGGGCGGCATGCTCTGAGAGGAGCCTGACGACGCCGGTCCCCACCGTTCCAAAGCCCATGAGGCCGATGTTGATAGTCTTCATGAGACGCTCCGCTTACCGGGCGAAGAAGGTGGGGAGGGCCTCCTGCCAGGCCTTTCTCACCGCTTCGACAGGAAGATCGATGATGAACCCGGAACCTTGAAGGAGGAACCTTGAACCCCGAACCCGACCCAGCACGTGAAGAGGCACACCATGACCATCGGCGATCCTCCGAAGGGCCGGGAGGGCTTCCTCTCGGAGGGAGAGAACGATCCGGGATTGGGATTCGCCGAAGAGGAGGGCGTCGGGACGGATCCCCCTTTGAAGCTCGACCTCGATCCCGAGCAGCCCTTCAACTCCTGAAATGCACGAATCGGCTAACGCAACGGCCAGCCCCCCATCGGAACAGTCATGGGCGGAGGCGATCAGACCCGACCGGATCGCCTCCAAACAGGCCGTCTGGACCCTCTGTTCCAGCCCCAAGTCCAGGAGGGGTGGCATTCCCCGCTCCAGCCCGTGGATGACCTTCAGATACTCGCTCCCGCCCAGCTCCTCTCTGGTCTCGCCCAAGAGGACGACCAGGTCTCCCTCCTTTTGAAACCCCTGAGTCGTGGCATGGGAGATGTCCTCCAGGACGCCAAGCATCCCCACGATGGGCGTCGGGAAGATGGCTTCCCCCGAGGTCTCGTTGTAGAAGCTGACATTTCCACCGGTGACCGGGGTTCCCAAGGCCTGGCAGGCCTCCGCCATGCCTTTCACGGCAAAGGCGGACTGCCACATGATCTCGGGGTGCTCGGGACTTCCGAAGTTCAGGCCGTTCGTGATGGCCACAGGAAAAGCCCCTGAGCAGACGACGTTTCGGGCCGCCTCGGCCACCGCCAGCTTCCCGCCCTCGTAGGGGTCGAGATAGACATACCGCCCATTCCCGTCACAGCTCAAGGCGATCCCTTTCCTCGTCCCCTTCACCCGGAGGACCACGGCGTCGGAGCCTGGGAGGACGACGGTGTTCAGGTAGAGCATGTGATCATACTGACGGAAGATCATCGCCTTGGAACCGATGTTGGGAGACCCGAGGAGCGTGAGGAGAACCTCGTTGTAATCCAATGGAAGAGGGAGGGTGGAGAGATCGAGTTTCTGAACGAGATCGAGATACGCCGGCCGCTCCATGGGGCGGACATAGACGGGGGCGCCATCGACCAGGGCTTTGGCCGGGATCTCGGCCACGACCGTTCCTTTCTCCTTCACCCTTAACACGCCGTCCCCGGTGACCTGTCCGACCACAGAGGCCTCCAGGTCCCACTTCTCGAAGATGCCCTTGACCTTCCCCTCGGTCCCTCTCTTGACCACGAGGAGCATCCGCTCCTGGGACTCGGACAGCATCACCTCATAAGGCGTCATGCCCTCCTCCCGCCTCGGGACCTGGTCCAGATCCACTTCAACGCCCACACCCCCACGGGCGGCCATCTCGGCCGTGGAGCAGGTGAGCCCGGCCGCCCCCATGTCCTGGATGCCGACGATCTCATCGGTCTCCATCAGCTCCAGACAGGCCTCGATCAGGCACTTCTCCTTGAAGGGGTCCCCCACCTGGACGGTGGGCCGCCGCTCTTCGGACCCCTCGGAGAAGGCCTCCGAGGCCATCGTCGCTCCGTGGATCCCATCCCGCCCTGTCCTGGCCCCGACATAGATGACGGGGTTCCCGACCCCTTCAGCCCTGGCCTTGAAGATCCGACCCTTCCTGACGATCCCCAGACAGAGGACGTTGACCAGGGGGTTGGGGCCGTAACAGTCGGCGAAGAAGCACTCCCCCCCCACCGTGGGGACGCCCACGGCGTTCCCGTACCCACTGATCCCGGCGACGACCCCTGAAAACAAATACCGGTTCTTCGCCGCCGTCAGAGGGCCGAAGCGGAGGGAGTCCAGAAGGGCAATAGGCCGCGCTCCCATGGTGAAGATGTCCCGGATGATTCCCCCGACTCCCGTAGCCGCCCCCTGATACGGCTCGATGAAGGAGGGATGATTGTGGCTTTCCATCTTGAAGACGGCGGCCAGATTGTCGCCTAAGTCCACAACCCCGGCATTCTCACCGGGGCCGATCAGCACCCGCGTTCCCTTTGTTGGGAGCTTTTGCAGGTGGACCCTCGAGCTTTTGTAGCTACAGTGCTCCGACCACATCACGGAGAAGATCCCAAGCTCCGTGACATTCGGCTCCCTCCCGAGGATCGCCCTGATCTTCTCGTACTCCTCGGCCGTTAAGCCATGTTCGACGATCAGCCTGGAGGTGATGACCAGCTCCTTCGTCCCTGCCATGTCTCTTCGTTCCTAATTTCCCACCCCGTCGGTGTCCGTACGACGTCCAGGGTCTGCTTCGTCTCCGCCGAGACTCTGAGGATCTCCTGCCAGGCCGCCTCATCCCCTAGGTAAAGGAGGATCCCATCAGTCAGGGCCTCCCAGGCCAAGGGGTTCACCTCCCGGATCATCCTCTTGAACTGCTCCTTTCCATAACCGATGGGTTCGATCCAACCCGAATCGTCCAGCTCCTTCAGGCGGCCAATGCCTTGAAGGAAATTGACCTCTGGCTCGCGGAAGATCGCCAAGATGTCAGCATCGCTGCAGAGCAGGTAGTCTCCCCTCGCCAGAGAACCAAAGAGGAGAACGCAGATCGGGTCCTCCTTCAGGATGACACGTTCGAGGAACTGTTCGATGGCACCGACCTTTGGATAATCAGCCAACCTTTCCTTCCACATATTCGATCACCAGACGCGCGAAGGCGATGGCCTCCCTCGCCGTCTCCTCATCGTAATAATCCATCGGGGCCCCTGCCGGCCAATTGTTGGGGTAGCGGGTCGGAATGTAGTATCGATCGAGGACCCGAGCCGCCCGCTCCAACTCAGAGGGGGTATCCTCCAGGCTCTGCAGGATCGCCAACACCGAATGCCCAACCTCTAACCTCCGCCGGCTCTCGGCGAGCGCCTTGGCCGCCAATTCCGCCGCCTGCTGGGCCGAAAAGCAGGCATCTTCATAAAATCCCCCCTGAAGGTCCCATTCGGCTGATTGGAGCTTCCGCTTCGCCTGGCGAAGCCAGTCCTTGTACCGCCGCATGCCCACTTTCTATGCTCTTATGAGGCTCTGCACCGCCGCCTCGAACAGGAGACGGCCGTCTTCGGTGCCCAGGATGCGTTCCGCGGCCCGCTCGGGGTGGGGCATCAGGCCCAGGACGTTCCCCCAGCGGTTACACACCCCGGCGATGTTCATCACCGACCCGTTCGGATTCGCCTCCTGGCTGATCGTCCCGTCCACCTCAGCGTAGCGGAAGATGACCTGGCCGTGCTGGTGAAGCGCTTGGAGGGTCTCACGGTCGGCGTAGTACCGCCCCTCCCCGTGGGAGATGGGCATCCGGAGGACTCGGCCCTGAAGCCCCACAACAAAGGGGGAGAGCTCACTCTCGACCCGAAGGTGCACCCACTGGCAGCGGTACTGGAGGGAACGGTTCCTAAGCAGGGCCCCCGGCAACAGGCCAGCCTCACAGAGGATCTGGAAACCGTTACAGCTCCCCAGGACCAAACCACCCTTCAACGCAAACTCAGCCACGGCCTGCATGGCCGGCGAGAAACGGGCGATGGCCCCCGCCCGAAGATAGTCACCGTAGGAGAAGCCTCCCGGGAGGATAATGCAATCCGCTCCTTTGAGGTCCGCCTCCTTGTGCCAGATATAGAAGGCCTCATACCCCAGGACATCCTTCAAGACCCAGGAGAAGTCCTGATGGCTCCACGACCCCGGGAACACTAAGATGCCAAACTTCATGTGATCTCTAAGAGACCAGCTCTAAAGTCGAGCGAAACCCTGAAATGTTTTAAAAAGCTGAGCCCGATCAGTCCCTCGATCTCCGCGATCTCAGGAATATCGTGACAGATAACTTCGACATCCCTCACATAAAGCTCTCGAAAGCCTATCCCGGCCACTTTAAGTTTGGGAACCTCGATGACGCCGTTGGCAGTAACAATGGGGACCCGCTCTGGGACAACTGCCGGATCATAACCGATCCCCTTCGCCACATCCCAAGAGATCGCGGTATACATAGCCCCTGTATCGAGGACCATATCCACTTCGCGGGAAGCAACGGGACCATCGATCCTCACCCGTTGAAGTAGGATCGGGATCTCTAATCGCTGCTGCATAGGAACATGGTTGCGTATCCGGGTTTGATCAAAGGCCCTGCGTATGTAACATAGACACTGTTAACACCGCGTTCTCGCAACTCCTTGTGAAGGTCTCTCCGGTCTCTGGCGTGCGCGATGACCTCCCCCTCAATCTTTGAGACGTCGTCACTTTCCTCTTTCACGAGGAAAGCAATCCACTCCCCCGCGTATTGCTGCTTGGCTTGTTCCAAAGTCTGCTGCATCCTCTACCTCGTTGGCCAGAAGTTCTCGGTTTACAGAAACTCCAGTTTCTCCTCGAGCACCGACCGATGTCCCTTTCGCAGCGCCTTCACCCGTTTTAGAGAGGCCTTCCATTCCTTGTCCAAGTCGCTTTTGTGCTCATAATAGTACGAAAGGGCGTCATGGATTTGAGGAAGGGTAAGATGGGGGAGAGCCGTCAGAATCTCCTCCGGCGTCATCCCCATGACCTCGTACCGGACCGCCACATCCAGAACCTTGATCCCCGTCCCGGCGATAATAGGCGCTCCCCCCCGAATCTTCTTATTCCTGGTAATATACGGATGTTTCACCAGTTTCGTCGTCATGCCCATCGCATCCTACCACCTTTGCAGCCTTTATCCTCACCCTTGAGCTTCGAGACGCCATTGGTCTTTGATCTGGGCTAACAAGAACCAAATCAAGCTCTTTCCTAAGCTGTTTCGGCCTTCGATTCCGGAACAGTTGCGAGTTCAAATGCGTAATCCTCAATGACCGGGTTCGCCAGGAGTCTCCGGCACATCTCATCTATCTGGGCCTCGGCCTGTTTCACGTCCATGCCGTTCAAGGTGATGACCAGAAACTTCCCCATCCGGACCTCTCTGACACCCTTAAAGCCAAGGCTCTCCAGGGCGCTCCTCACCGTCTCGCCCTGGGGGTCCAGCACCCCCTGCTTCAACGTCACATAGATGTTGGCTCGCACCATATCTGAAACCGTTAGCGATCAGCTTTCAGCCGTCAGCTTTCAGCCCTCAGACCAGACCAACCCGCTCAAAGATATGATCGACATGTTTGAAATGGACGTCGAGGTCAAAGCAGGCCTCGACCTCCTCCCGGCTGAGATACTTGATGACCTCGTCATCCTGAAGGAGGAGCCTTTGGAAGCGGGAGGGCTGTAAGCCCTCCCCTACATCTGTAGGGGCGGGTTTTAACCCGCCCGATACCTCCTCTTCCCAGGCCCTCATCGCGTTTCGCTGGACGAGGGTGTAGGCCTCCTCCCTGGACGCGCCTTTATCGATCAAGGCCAACAGCACCTGTTCGGAGAAGATGAGGCCGAAACTCCTGTCCAGGTTCCGGCGCATCCGTCCGGGATAGACCCTGAGGCCCTCCAGGATCTCTAAGAACTTTTGTAGCATGTAATCCAGGAGGATCGTCGAGTCTGGAAGGATGACGCGCTCAACGGATGAATGACTGATGTCCCGCTCATGCCAGAGGGGGATATTCTCCAGGGCGGCCTGGACATTGGCCCGTAAGATCCTGGCCAAGCCTGAAAGTTGCTCGCAGGAGACCGGATTCCGTTTGTGGGGCATGGCTGAGGAGCCGGTCTGCCCTTCAGTAAAGGGCTCTTCCACCTCCAGGACCTCTGTCCGCTGGAGGTGCCGGATCTCGGTGGCGAAGCGATCCAGGGAGCTTCCCACCAGGGCAAGGGCGGCTAGGTAATCAGCATGGCGGTCCCGGGGAATAACCTGGGATGAGGCGGGCTCCGGATGTAAGCCGAGACGGTCTAAGACGTAAGATTCGATCGAAGGAGGAAGATGGGCGAAGGTCCCGACGGCGCCTGAAAGCTTCCCGAAGCTGATGATCTCCTTCGCCCGCTGGAGGCGCTCTAATCCCCGTTGAAGCTCCGCGGACCACGTGGCCAGCTTCAGGCCGAAGGTGATCGGCTCAGCGTGGACTCCGTGGGTCCTGCCGATCATCGGGGTCGTCTTGTGCTTGAGGGCCAATTCCTTGAGGGCAACGAGGACCTTCTCGACGTCTTCGATCAGAAGCTCTGACGCCTCCTTCAGTTGGACGGCCAACGTGGTGTCCATGAGGTCGGAGGAGGTTAACCCCATGTGGATGTATCGGGCCTCCCCCCCCACCCGCTCGGCAACGGCCCTTAAGAAAGCCACGACCTCATGTTTGGTCTCCTTCTCCAGCTCGTGGACCCTTGTGATCTCATACCCGGCCCTCTCTTGAATGACCTTTAACGCCTCCTCAGGGATCTTCCCTTGCTCCGCCCAGGCCTCGCAGGCCAACACCTCGATCTTCAGCCACAAATCGAACCGGTGCTCCGGGTCCCAGACCTTCGCCATCCTCGGTAACGCGTAGCGGGGGATCACTGGACGGCCTCCTTAGATTGCCGATCTCGGATTTCGGATTGAAGGACAGAGGCATACTTCTCAAATCGCAAATCCGCAATCCGAAATCGAAAATGCTAACGGCTGACCGCTGATGGCTGACGGCTGAAGGCTCACTTCCGTCTTATGGAGAGATACGGCCGAGGGAGGTAAGGGTGTACGCCTCACGGGCAAAGAGGGATTGGGCCAGGGCTTGGAAGCGGTCAGGGGTCACCTCCTCGATCCCACGGATGATCTCCTCCAGATCGTAGCACCGTCCGAAGTAGAGCTCCATCTTGGCCAGGCGGGTCATACGGCTGCTCGTCCCTTCCAAGCCCAGGAGGAGGTTTCCCTTCAGTTGTTCCTTGGCCCTCTTGAACTCGTCGAGATCCACGGGCTCTTCCTTCAGCCTTCGCCATTCGGCCTTGATCAAGTCCACCACCTGGCCGAAGGATTCGGAGCTACATCCGGCGTAGACGACCAAGAGGCCGGCATCCCGATAGGAAGACTGGTAAGAGTAGATCGAGTAGACCAGGCCTCGCCTCTCCCGGATCTCCTGGAAGAGCCTGGAGCTCATGCTCGCCCCGAGAATAGCGTTCAAAAGGTAGAGGGCGTAGCGGTCCTCGTGGGCATAGGGAAGGGTCTCCACCCCAAGACAGAGGTGGACCTGGGAGGTGTCGCGGGCCTCGTTCACCTCCACCTGGCGGGATGTCGGGGGGCCTGAGTTGATGGAGACGGCGTTTCCCCTGAACCCCTTGAAGGCGTCTTCCAAGAGGTCCGTCAGGCGCCCGTCGTCCAGATCCCCCGCGGCGGCGACGATCATCCGATCGGGCTGGTAGAAGGTCTCTATGTGCTGAAGGACATCCTCCCGGTTGATGCTTAAGAGGGTCTCCTTGAACCCCAACACCGGCCTTCCCAGCGGGTGATCCCCCCACGCGGTCTGGGTGAAGAGGTCGTGGATCAGGTCGTCGGGGGTATCCTCCACCATCTTGATCTCCTCCAGGACGACCTTCTGCTCCCGCTCGATGTCCTGGGGGTCCAAACAGGGGTGGAGGAGGATATCCGAGAGGAGGTCCACGGCCAACGGGAGATGTTCCCCTAACACCTTGGCATAGAAGCAGGTCTGCTCCCGGCTCGTGAAGGCATCTAACGTCCCTCCCACGGCGTCGATGGCCTTCGCGATCTCCTCGGCGCTCCTCTTCTCCGTCCCCTTGAAGAGGAGGTGCTCCATGAAGTGGGAGATCCCCGCTTTCTCTGTCGGTTCGTCCCTGGAACCCACGTTCACCCAGACGCCGAGAGCCACCGATTTGACATGAGGCATCCGTTCGGTCAAGACCACCATGTCGTTCGAGAGAACCGCCCGATTGTAGAACTTCCCTTTAGCGATGGGTCTCACCCCTCTCCTTCCTTCCACCCGATGTCGTCGGGCTCTTCAGAAGCTCCTTGCGGCTTAAGCGGATCTTGCCGGATTTGTCAATCTCGATGACCTTGACGAGCACCTCGTCTCCCTCGGAGAGGACATCCTCCACCCGTTGGACCCGCTGGTCTGAGATTTGGGAGATGTGGAGGAGGCCATCGGTTCCGGGGAGGATCTCCACGAAGGCGCCGAAGTCCATAATTCTCACTACTTTGCCGAGGTAGACCTTCCCAACCTCAGGGACCTCGATGATCTTGCTGATGATGTTTAGGGCCCGCTGGGCCGCCGCCTCATCCACGGAGGCGATCTCCACCCGGCCGCTGTCATCGACGTCGATCTTGACTCCTGTCTGCTCGATGATGGAGCGGATCATCTTGCCACCAGGGCCGATGACCTCTCGGATCTTATCCAAGGGGATCTGGATCGCGATGATCCTTGGGGCGTACTTGGAAATCTCGGCCCGGGGCTTTGGAAGGGTCCGGTCCATGATGTCCAGGACATGGTATCGGGCGGTCTTGGCCTGGTTCAACGCCTTCGCCATGATCTCGATGGTGATGCCTGGGACTTTGATGTCCATCTGGAGGGCCGTGATCCCCGTCCTGGTCCCGGCCACTTTGAAGTCCATATCCCCGAGGTGGTCCTCCAAGCCCATGATGTCCGTCAAGATGGCATACCGGCCGTCTCCCATGATAAGGCCTATGGCCACCCCCCCCACCGCCCCCTTTACTGGGACGCCGGCATCCATCAGGGCCAGGGATCCGCCACAAACTGTCGCCATCGAGGAGGAACCGTTTGACTCCAAGATGTCGGAAACGAGGCGGACAATATAGGGGGACGTCTCCTTGGAGGGGAGGATCTGAGAGAGGGCCCGCTCGGCCAAGAGCCCATGGCCGATCTCCCGCCGCCCAGGGCCCCTTAAGAACCGGACCTCGCCCACACTGGAGGGAGGGAAGTTGTAGTGAAGCATAAAGCGCTTCGTCCCCTCCCCCTCGATGTCATCGAGCTTCTGCTCGTCCTCGGAGGTCCCCAGGGTCGTCGTCACTAAGGCCTGGGTCTGGCCCCTGCTGAAGAGGGCCGAGCCGTGGGTCCTGGGCAGAACCCCCACCTCGCAGGTGATAGGCCGGACCTCATCCAACTTCCGCCCGTCGGGCCGTTGGCCCTCTTCCAAGATCAAGCGACGAAGCTCGTCCCGCTCGATCTCCTCCAGGACCCCCTTTCCCTGGACTCTACGCTCGGCAGGCTCCTCGGCCAAGGCCACCATGAGCTCATTCAGAATCTCCTGGCGCCTCGCCTTCTGCTGTTCCTTGTCGAGGATGAGGACGAGCTCTCGGATTGGCCCCCGATAAAGGTCATCGACCCGCCGCCGGAGGTCATCGTCTGGCTCTGGGGAGACAAAGGGAGGCTTTTGGACACCCATGGCCTGGGCGAGTTCTCGCTGCATGTCGATGAGGATCTTCAACGAATGGTGCCCATAGTCGATGGCCTGGAGGACAACCTCCTCTGGCACCTCCTTGGCCCCCGCCTCCACCATCACGACGGCATCCTCGGTCCCCGCCACAACCAAGTCCAGATCGCTCTCCTCGAGCTGGGGGTAGGTCGGGTTCAAGACGAACCCTCCCTGGATCCTCCCGACCCTCAGGGCCCCAACAGGCCCCTGAAAGGGGATTGGGGAAGCGGTGAGGGCGGCGGAGGCCCCCACCAGGGCGAGGACATCAGGGTCATTCTCCCCATCGAAGGAGAGGACAGTCCCGATGATCTGGACCTCCTGCTTGTAGCCCTTAGGGAAGAGGGGGCGGATGGACCGGTCGATCAGGCGGGCAGTCACCGTCTCCCGTTCATGGGGCCGCCCCTCCCTCCGAAAGAAGCTTCCCGGGATCCGGCCCGCCGCGTACATCCGCTCCTGGTAATCGACGGTTAACGGGAAGAAGTCTACCCCTTCCTTCGGCGGCTGCTTTGCGGCCACGACCGTGACCAAGACGATGGTCTCCCCGTAGCGGAGCCAGACCGCCCCATCGGCCTGCCTCGCCACCCTGCCGGCCTCGATGGAAAAGACCCTCCCGCTGATGGTGCGCTCGACCCGGTAGCTCATCTCCGTAGCCCTAACCTCTCGATGAGGCTCTTGTACCGCTGATAGTCGCTCTGCCGGAGGTAATCCAGGAGCCTCCGCCGCCTCCCCACGAGCATCAGGAGCCCCCGCCGAGAGTGGTGATCCTTCTTGTGGAGGTTCAGGTGCCTGGTGAGGTAGTTGATCCGCTCTGTGAGGATAGCAATCTGGACCTCCGGAGAGCCGGTATCAGACTCATGCCGCTTGAACTGGCCGATCAGTTCGGTCTTCTCGAAATCCTTCGCCACACATCCCTCCTGTAAGCATTCAGCGATTAGTGGCTGATGGCTGAACGCTTACCCTATAGGTAGCACAAGGCCCTTACGCTTGTAAAGCCCATTTTTCCAAGGCTGAGGCCTCAATCCCCGCCAAAACCTCTTGGGCCTTTCGGTGATCCCGCTTAATCTGCTCCCGGAGCTCCTCCGGCCCCCGGAAGGTCCGCTCCTCCCTGATCCACTCGATGAAGAAAAGGGTCAGCCACTCGCCATACAGTTCCTCCCCGGGATGATCCAGGAGATGGGCCTCCACCCGCCTCGCCTCCCCACCGAAGGTGGGGGCACATCCAACGTTGATCAGGGTATCCACGAGGCGTCCCTGGAGATAGGCCTTGCCGGCGTAGACGCTATCCGGGATGAGGAGATCGGGGGGCGGGGGGAAGTTCGCCGTGGGATACCCGACAACGCCCCTTCCCCTCCCAGACCCCCGCTCGATGCAACCATTCACGAGATAGGGACGGCCCAGGAATTTGGCCGCCTCTCTGACCTCCCCCTTCTGGAGAAGGCCCCTGATCAGGGTGCTGGAGACCACCTGTCCCCTGATCGCCACAGGCGGGACGACCTCCACCCCGAACCCAACGGTGCGCCCTAGTCCCTGTAAGAGCGTCGTATCCCCCTTCCGATCCTTGCCGAAGGCAAAGCCGGATCCCACGCAGACCTCCTTCACATGGAGGCCTTCCACCAGGACCTCCTTCACGAAGATCTCAGGGGGGGTTGCGGCGAGGGCGGTTGTGAACTTCTGAGCCACGCAAAGATCGAGACCTAAGGCCTTGAGGATCTGAAGCTTCACCTCCGAAGGGGTGATCAACCTGGGGCAGCGCTTTGGATCGAGAATCTCTAAGGGGTGGTTGACAAAGGTGTACGCGCAGGCGGTCCCCCTTCTCTCCCGAGCTTTTCTCAAGACCCTCCCGAGGATCTCCTGATGGCCCAGGTGCACGCCGTCGAAGGTCCCGACGGCTGCCACCACGAAAGGGCATTCCGCTCCGACGGTCTCGATGTCCTCGATGACGATCATAGGTTCGAGAACACCCTGATGGAGGTCAGGATGATCTTCCGGGGATCGATCCCTTCAAACTCTTCAGACGGGAGCCGGATCTTGGCCAGGGAGAGGAGCTTCTTCTTGTATCCCAGGACTCGGACCACCTCCCCCTTCGTCAATCCTGGTGGAAAGCTGACGACGGCGGAGGCAGGGATGAAGGCACCGTGGAGGATAGCCCTCGTCATCTCCGGCAACACCCGGATGGCGGGGAGATAGGAGAGGGCCTCGTCCATCGAGATCAGGGTCTCGTAGAGGCGACCTTGCCTTGTCTGCTCCTTGAGTTGATCCAGGGTCAGGGCATCCTTGATGTCGAAGGGACCGGATTTGGTCCGGACGAGGGAGACGAGATGCGCCCCGCACCCTAAGGCCCTGCCGATGTCGTCGCAGAGAGCGCGGGCGTAGGTCCCCTTCGAACAGCGGACGAAGAATCGGACGAACGGTGGCTCGTACGAGAGGAGCTGGAGTTCGTACACCTTGACCGTGATGGGTTTCCGTTCGACCTCCCCCCCCTGCCGGGCCAACTTGTAGAGCCTCACCCCTCCCACTTTTTTCGCCGAGAAGAGCGGGGGGATCTGCTGGATCTCTCCGACGAAGCCCTGCATGATCTCCTGAAGCTTCTTTTGTTCAACGGTGAAGTCCTCCACCTGGCTTAAGACCTTGCCATCGGCGTCCAAGGTGTCGGTGGTGACCCCTAAACGCATGGTGATGAGGTATTCCTTATCGGCCTGGGTCAGGTACTGGGCGATCTTGGTCGCTCGGCCCACGCATAAAGGGAGGACCCCTGTGGCGATCGGGTCCAAGGTCCCAGTATGCCCGATCTTCCTCATCGCGAGGATCTTCCTCACGGCATCCACCACATCGTGGGAGGTGATCCCGGCAGGCTTGTTGATGTTCAGGACGCCGCTCGGCTCTTGTTTGACCTTGATCTCACCCATGAAAGCTGGCCGTTCGTGGCCGTTCCGGCCGGAGTCCGTTCAAGGCCCTGCGAACCTCGGCCAGCACCCTCTCCTTGACCTCCCCGAGGCCGCCAGAGAGGATGCACCCCGCCGCATTCTGATGACCACCACCTCGGAAGACGGAGGCGATCTTGGCCACGTCCACCTGGCCCTTTGAGCGGAGGCTCACCTTGACAAGTCCGGGGGAGAGCTCCTTGAAGGCCAGGGCGACCTTTACCCCTTTGAGGGACCGGGGATAGTTGATGAAACCGTCGGTCTCCTCCATCTCGATTCCCGCCGCTTTTAACTCGGATGAGCCGATCGTGAAAGAAGCGATGGCTCCATCTTCGCTTCGCTCTAGCTCTAGGAGGATCTTCCCGAGGAACCTGAGGGCCTTGACACTCTGCTGCTCGTAGAGCCCCTCAACCACTTCTCCGGCCTTTGCCCCTCGCTCCAAAAGGTCCGCAGCGGCCCGGAGCGCCGAGGGAGTCGTGTTGGAAAAGCGGAAGGAGCCGGTGTCGGCATGGATGGCCGCATAGAGGTTCGTGGCCACCTCGGGCGAAATGGGAACAGCCATCGCCTGAAGGAGCCGGTAGATCATCTCCCCGGTCGAGGAGGCGGCCGGCTCCACCCAGTTCAGGTCGCCGAAGCGCTCGTTTGACTGATGGTGGTCGATGTTGATCACCGCCCCCCCGGAGGGCAGATCGTCCAAGAGTCCCCCCACCCTCCTCCGATCGCCGGAGTCCAGCACCAGGTAGAGGTCAAAGGGGTGGGGGATGCAGGAGGCCCGGACAATCTTCTCTGCCCCGGGCAGAAAAAGGTAACGGGGGGGGATGGGATCCGCATTGTACAGGGCGACATCCTTCCCAAGGTCCTTCAGGACCAGGTACAGGGCCAAGGCCGAGCCAAGGGTATCAGCCTCCGGGCTGATGTGAGAGAGGATGGCCACCGAATTCGCTGCCTTCAACGCCTCGGGGATCGTCGGGGCAACCTCACTCATCCTCCCTCTCCTCCTTAAGCTCTCTCAAAAGGGCATGAATATGCAGACCATGTTCCAGCGAGTCATCGGCCAGGAAGAGGAGCTCCGGGATCCGACGGAGGTAGAGCCTTCTCCCCAATTCACCCCTGAGGTAGGGGGCCGCGCTCTCCAGGCCCTCCAGCGTCCGCCTGCACACCTCCTGATCAGTGGGCGCCGAAAAGTACACACGGGCCAGACGGAGGTCGTCACTGACCGTCACCCGGGTGATGGTCAGGATCCCGATGCGGGGGTCCCGCACCTCGTGGAAGAGGAGGAGGGAGAGCTCCTCCCGGAGGAGGTCCCCCACCCGTTCAGCTCTTTTATAGGATGGGTGTGCCATCTCTCGCCCTTCGATATTTCCCGGTCCCGGTTCTACGGGCTACCTGCTACGAGCCAGATGCAGTTTAAGAGTGGGTGATGAAATCGATCTCGTAATCGAGGATAAGGGCCTCCGAGGAGGCGGCGATCAGGTCGATGACCTTGTTTAGGGTCTCGTCCACCAGGCGATGGTCGTTGGCTACGCAGGCGATCCCTAAGGTCGCTCGCTGCCACTCCTCGAGGCGATCCACCTCGGCAATGGAGACGTTGAAGCGGCTCTGGAC
>JACQHM010000072.1 GCA_016199025.1 Candidatus Methylomirabilota bacterium
CCCCAGGGGGCCATCGCTTTAGGAAAGCTCTCCCAGGCGAGGATCCATGGGGCAAACGTCCTCCAGATCCAGGGAAATTTCGACGAGGCCTTACGGATCGTGCGGGAGATCTCCGCCTGCTACCCGGTCTTCCTGGTCAACTCCATCAACCCCTACCGGATCGAAGGGCAAAAGACAGGGGCCTTCGAGATCTGCGACCTCTTAGGCAGGAGCCCGGATTATCATTTCATCCCCGTCGGGAACGCCGGGAACATTACCGCCTACTGGAAAGGATACAGGGAATACTCTAAGGCCGGCAGAATCAAAGCCCTCCCCAAGATGATCGGCTGGCAGGCCGAGGGGGCGGCTCCTATCGTGCGGGGCAAGGTGGTAGAGCAGCCCGAGACTGTTGCCTCAGCCATTCGGATCGGGAACCCCGCCAGTTGGGGAGGGGCCATTCAGTCGGCGGAGGAGTCTGGCGGGTTCATCGATATGGTCCCCGATGGGGAGATTATCGATGCCTACCGGAAGCTCGCCCAGTTAGAAGGGGTCTACTGCGAGCTGGCCTCGGCAGCGGCGGTCGCCGGCCTGATCAAGTATGCGAAGAGGAAGTCCTGGAAACGGGGAGAAGTCGCCGTCTGTATCCTCACCGGCCACGGCTTGAAGGATCCCGATAGCGCCATCACCCTTTCCCCGGAGCCGATCACCGTCGAGGCGGAGATGAAAGCAGTGGTGGACGCCATGAAGCTCTGAGCGAGGGAGGGGAGGGGAACAATGGAATTCGAAGGGGCAGCAGACCTTGACGGGTTCTCTTCACGCCAGATCCGGGAGCTTCTCGCGCTCTACGAGATCGGCAAGTCGCTTTGCTCCATCCATGACCTGGACCTTCTCCTCCGCTTCAGCATAGAGCGGGTAGTTACCCTCCTGGAGGTGGAGGCCTCCTCCGTGGTCCTCCTGGACGAGGAGACCCAGGAGCTCTACTTCAAGGTGGCCGACGACATCCGGGCGGGGGCCGAGCAGAAGCTCCGGGAGGTCCGCTTTCCTGCCCATCAAGGGATCGCCGGCTGGGTCGTCCGGGAGGGGGTCGCCGCCCTCGTGCCGGACGTCTCCCAAGATCCCAGATTCTATAGCGGGGTGGACCAGGAGACCGGGACCAAGACCAGGTCTGTCGTCTGCGTACCCTTAAAGACCAAGGACCAGATCATCGGGGCCTTGAACGCCGTGAATAAAGTCAACGGCCACTTCTCGCAGGAGGACGTCCGCCTCCTGGAGGCCCTCGCCTCTCAACTGGCCATCGCCATTCAAAACGCCAGGCTCATTGAGGAGCTGAAGGCGACCCGGGAGCGCCTTCGGGAGGAGAATCGGTACCTGTGGGAGGAGAAAGAGCAGGCGGTCCGGTTCGAGACCCTGGTCGGCGAGAGCCCCAGAATGCAGGAGGTCTACGCCCTGGTCGAGCGGGTGTTGAACACTACGGTGACGGTTCTCCTGACCGGGGAGAGCGGAACAGGCAAGGAGTTGATCGCCCGGATCATCCATTACAAAGGGCCTCGAGCGAAGGGGCCCTTCATTGCCTTGAACTGCTCGGCGATCCCCGAGACGCTCTTGGAGGCTGAGCTGTTCGGCTACGAGAAGGGGGCCTTTACCGGCGCGACCCGCCGGAAACCCGGCCGCTTTGATCTGGCGGCTGGCGGGACCCTCTTCCTGGACGAGATCGGTGAAATGAGCCCCGCCCTTCAGGCGAAACTCCTCCGGGTTCTCCAGGACAAGCGGTTCGAACGGTTGGGGGGGACCGAGACTATTGCAACGAACGCCAGGATCGTCGCAGCGACCAATCAGGACCTGGAGAAGCTGATCGGGGAAGGCAGGTTCCGGGAGGACCTGTTCTATCGGTTGAGCGTCTACCCCATCCACCTTCCACCTCTCCGTGAACGGCGGGAGGACATCCTTCCCTTGGCCTTTCACTTTTTAAAGAAGTCGAGCACGGAGCTTCGGAAGGAGGTCGCTGGGCTGTCGAAGGAGGCCAGGGAGCTGCTCGTAGCCTACGACTGGCTGGGGAATGTCCGGGAGGTGGAGAACGTCATGGAGCGGGCGATCATTTTATGCCGGGGGACTGTGGTGGGGCCGGAGGATCTGCCTTTGTCCCTCCGGGAACGGCCGAAGGCCCCGATGCCCCTAGCGGAGGGAGGGTTCACCCTGCCCCCGGGTGGGATCAATCTCGCTCTTCTCGAGAAGCAACTGATCCTCCAGGCCTTGAAGCAGGCCAACCATAACAAATCGAAGGCATCTCGGCTCCTGGGGTTAAGCCGGACGCAACTCCGCACCCGAATGAAGAACTACGGGTTGGAGGAAGGGGAGTAGTCAGGGGGGATGGGTCATTTGGTGAGGAGGCCTTGAATCAGCTCATGAGAATGGGGGTCGTCCCAGTCCTTTTCCCCGATGAGCTTAAAGGCGATCTTCCCCTGTTTATCGATGACGTAGGAGGTCGGGAGGGCATAGATCCGGTAGATCGTCGCGACCTCTTTCTTCGGGTCGAGGAGGGCCTTGAAAGTCAGCTTCAACTCCTTCATGAACTGCTCGACCGGGGGTTTCCCCTCCACGTTCAGACTGACCGCCAGGATTTCGAGCCCGTTTCCCTTGTGCCGCTCGAAGGACCGCTGCATGCTTGGCATCTCTGTCCGGCAGGGCGTGCACCAGGTGGACCAGAAGTTCAAAAGGACCACTTTGCCCCGATAGTCTGAGAGCTTTCTGGTTGTTCCATCCAGGTCGGGGAGGGTGAAATCGGGGGCGGGACGTCCGACATCTAAGAAGACATGGCTGGGCTTGTGCTCGGCGTGGCCGCGAGCGGCAAAGACCGCCGTCAAGCCGACAAGAAGAAAATTCGCCAAAAAGCGTAAGGGGCTTCTGGCGTTCATGGCGGGCTCCTCATGAGGAGAAGGCCCGGGCCTTGTCAAAGGCCCGGGCCTTTCCC
>JACQHM010000075.1 GCA_016199025.1 Candidatus Methylomirabilota bacterium
CCCGGCTCCACCATGGCGGCAGACTGGACGCTGATCGGTCACATCGCCACAACCACGAACACGGCGGCGGCGGCGGCGGCCATCAGTGCCACCCTGACAGCCTGGGTACTCCTGGGGAAGCCTGATCTTTCCATGGCCTTAAACGGCGGCCTCGCCGGCCTCGTCGCGATCACCGCCCCCACCGCCTTCGTGAGTGTAGGTAGCTCGCTCTTCATCGGGTTCGGAGCCGGCATCCTGGTGGTTCTCGCCGTCCTCTTCTTCGATCGGGTGAAGGTGGACGATCCGGTAGGAGCGATCTCCGTCCACCTCGCCTCTGGCGCTTATGGGACCCTCTCGGTGGGCCTGTTCGCCGACAAAGCGATCAATCCGGCCCTCGCAAAGAACGGCCTGTTCTTCGGCGGCGGCCCTGACCTCTTCCAGGCCCAGCTTCTGGGCATCCTGGCTGTGGGGGCCTTCACCTTCACGGCCTCCCTCATCGGGTGGTCCGTGATCAAAGGGCTGGTGGGGCTCCGCGTCCCGCCAGAAGAGGAGCTGGAAGGGCTCGACATCGGCGAGCATGGGCTCACGGCTTACCCCGATTTCGCCCTGATCACTGCCGGGCGGGCGGGCTCAGCGTTTCAGGCCAGGCCCATCGCGGCTCGTGAAGAGTTGGCCCCGGCCTTTCAAGGCACGCCGTCGATGGCAGGAGGGCCTGCCGGGGGAACGAAAATGAGCGGAAGCCCCTCCACCCCCTCCTTCTCGCGGAAGCCGCCGACGGCGAGGGCTGAGCCCTCACGGTCAGCGACCATGACCGCGACAAGAGAACGGCCGTTCAAGCTCGTCGTGAAGGAGGTCGAGAAGAAGGTCGTCAAGCAGATCTGGGCCAACCTCTGCAACGACTATCCGCACAACACCCCCCAGGACTTCAACGACATCTACCCCCACGTGGCCAGTGTGACTGACGGGGTCTTTACCTTTCGAAGAGGGGACCCCTCCCGGTTCAAGGAGAAGATGGAGCAGCTCCTCTACCTCTACGGCGTGGAAGGGGCTGTGATCACGGTCGAATCTTGAGGCTTCGTCATCTCGAAGGAGGTCGAAGATGGGGACGATCCTTGTGATCCTGGTCATCGCCGCGCTGGTGGTGCTCGTGGCCCTGACCAGGCTTTACGTCAAAACGCCGGCTAATATGGCCTTCATCAGGACGGGCCTCGGCGGGAAGAAGGTGGTCATCGATCAAGGGGCCGTTGTCCTGCCCTGGGTCCAGTCGATTCAGTGGATCTCGCTGGAGACCTTCAAGCTGGAGGTCTATAAGGCCCAGAAGGAGGCCTTCATCACCAAGGACCGCTTCCGGGTCGATATCGGCGCGGAGTTCTATGTGAAGGTGGAGCCCACCCCCGAGGCCATCGAACGGGCCGTCAGGAGCCTGGGGGAGAAGTCCTTCTCGGCCGAGGGGATTCAGACCCTGGTCGAGGAAAAACTGGTCTCAGCCCTTCGCTCCACGGCCGCCAAGATGGAGCTCACCGAGATGCACGAGAACCGGCGGGGCTTTGCCCTGGCGGTGATGGAGAGTCTGCGGGAGGCCCTGATCCCCAACGGGCTGATGCTGGAGGATGTCTCCATCTTCCACCTGGACCAGACCGATCGGGCCTACCTGGACCCGGGCAACATCTTCGACGCCGAGGGCCTCCGGCAGATCGCCGTCCAGGTCTCGGAGCGGAGCCGCCAACGGAACGAGATCGAGCGAAACACCGAGGTGGCCATCAAGCGGAAGGATGTCGAGGCGGTGAAGCTCAAGCTGACCCTGGACCAGGAGCGGGAGCTCGCTGAGGCCGAGCAGATGAAGGCCGTCGAGACCCATCGGGCCCAGCGGAAGGCCGAGACCGAACAGTTCAAGTTTGAGCAGGATCGCCTCACCCGGGAGGCCGAGATCGCCAAAACCCGGGCCATCCGGGAGGTGGAGATCCTGGAGGACCGGGCCATCCGGGAGGCGGAGATCAAGCGGGAGACCTACTTGATCGAGCAGATAAGGGAGAAAGAACGGACGGAGATTGACAAGGAGCGGGCCATCGAGGAGGCCCAGCGGGAAAAGGAGATCGCCGTTATCCTGAAGGAGCGGGAACGGCTCGAGGAGGAGCGGCGGCGGCTCCAGGCCGAGGCCCTCAAGGAGCAGGCCGCCCAGGAGGTCGTGACCGTCGCCGAGAAGCTCGCTACGGAGCGGACGAGGGAGCTAGCCCTCATCCATGCCCTCCGGGAGCTGGAGGTGACTGTGAAGAAGGCCGAGGCCATGGAACGCCTGGCCTCCGCCAAGATGAAGGACGGGGAGGCCGAGGCCTACGGCGTCTTAAAGCACCGAGAGGCGGAGAACACCCTGAACGAGCGGATCATCTATCGGGATCTCCTCCTGGCCTTGATCGAGCGGGCGCCCCAGATCGTTGGCGAGTTGATGGCCCCCGCCAAGCAGATCGAGTCCATCAAGGTCCTGGACATCAACGGCTTCAAGATGGACGGGGCCAACGGCGAGGCCTCCGGCGTCGGCCGGGTGATCAACAGTTTCTTAAGCGCCGGGGCCGCCCTTCCCCTGTTAAAGGAGCTCCTCGACTTCGCCAAGGTGGATCCTCAGCAGCTCATCAAGAAGGTGGCGGAGCAGCTCCCTGGAGTGAAGGAAGTCCTCGGCCCTAAGGGGTCGTAGGCGGAAGCCCATGACCATGAAGACGAAGGGTGGCCGGTGAACCGGTCACCCTCTAAGTGACGAGAGAAAACACTGAGGGGTTTCCGAGGGCAACGGGGCATCCGGAAGAGGGCAAAGACGCCGACCCAAAGGAAGGGCTCGGCGCCTTTTCCTTTTCCGAGAAGGAGGAGTCAATGAAGAAGCTCGATCTGATCATCAGGCCCCACAAGCTGGAGGACGTGAAGGAGGCCCTCACCACCGTCGGCGTCCAAGGGATGACGGTCAGCGAGGTCAAGGGGTTCGGCCGTCAGAGGGGACATACGGAGCTGTACCGGGGGGCCGAGTATGCCATCTCATTCCTCCCAAAGGTAAGGGTGGAGATTCTTGTCCCCGATAGCCTACTGGATCAGGTGATGGAAGCGGCCATTAAGGCCGCCTGGACGGGGAAAATCGGCGATGGGAAGCTCTGGGTCACGCCTGTGGAGGAAGTGATCAGGATCCGGACAGGGGAAGTCGGAGAGGCTGCCCTCTAACACAGGAACCCCCGATCAGATTCTAGGGAAGAGGACGACGAAGGGAACGCAATGGAGCGCATCCCCTATCTCCGTCTGGAAAATATTACCAAGACCTTTCCAGGGGTCTTGGCCAATTACAGCATAAACCTGTCTATCGAGAAGAGTGAAGTGCACGCCATCCTCGGTGAAAACGGGGCAGGCAAGAGCACGCTGATGAAGATCCTGTATGGCTTCTACAGACCGGACACCGGGAACATCTACCTGGATGGTACGCCCGTTGACATCCGCTCCCCCCTGGAGGCCTCGCGGCTCGGCATCGGGATGGTGTTTCAGAACTTCATGCTGATCCCTGCCTTCTCCGTCGTTGAAAATATCGCCCTTGCCCTCCCAAAACTCAACGTACTGTTCAAGAGAAGTGAAATGGAGGAGCGAATGGCGGTCGTCGCGGACCGCTACGGCCTTTCGGTCGATCCGAGGGCCAGGGTCTGGCAGCTCTCCGTGGGCGAGAAACAGCGGGTGGAGATCGTGAAACTGCTTCTGAGCGGAGCACGCATGCTCATCTTCGATGAACCCACGAGCGTGTTGGCGCCGCATGAGATCGAGGGCTTGTTTCAAATCTTCAAAAACCTGACGAACGATGGCTATACGATCCTCTTTATTACCCACAAGCTACGCGAGGTGATGGCCTGTGCGGACCGGGTGACGGTCTTGAGGCGTGGGTCGGTGGTTGGAACGGTGCTGAGATCTGACACCACAGAGCAAGAGCTGGCGTACATGATGCTGGGCGAGCAAAGCCTGCATCTTGACCGATCGACGAAAAAACCCCCTGAAGGCAGGAGCAAAACTGTCCTCGAACTGAAGGGGGTCGAGGTGTCAGATGACCGCGGAGGGCTTGGGCTCAAGGAGGTCTCGTTCAGCATCTCGTCCGGAGAGATCGTTGGAGTTGCCGGCGTGTCCGGCAACGGCCAGAAGGAACTGGGCGAGGTCGTCCTGGGCCTCCGGAGATGCCGCGCGGGATCGGTCCTCCTCCACGGAAACGATGCGACCCAATGGTCGGTGGCACGGATCCTCGGAGAGGGCGTTGCCTGCATGCCCGAAGATCCTCTCGTCATGGGTGTGGCGCCGGGGATGACGGCTCAAGAAAATATGATCCTCACTGACCGGATGAACTATTTCCGCCATGGCGGATTGTTCATTGATTGGAAAGCGGTCCGCGCCGAGGTGGAGCGCCGAGTCGAGAACTTCGGTCTCCCGATCCCCAACCTGGACACGCCGGTCATCGCCCTCTCCGGAGGGAATGTACAGAGGCTGGTCTTCGTCCGGGAGGTGGCACGTCGGCCAAGTCTTCTCATCGCCTATTATCCAACCCGAGGGCTTGACCTCGCGGCCACGAAGATGGCCAACGATCTCCTGTTGGCGTGTCGCGAAGCAGGGATCGCTGTACTCCTCATCTCTGAGGATCTCGAGGAGCTCTTTTCGCTAAGCGACCGTCTGATTGTGATGCACCGTGGGGAAGTTGTTGGGTCATTCAAGCCGGAAGAGACGGACAGGCTTGAGGTGGGTCTTCTCATGACCGGATCGAAGGCCCCTTGAGATGGAAGCGAGGATGAGGGCAATCACGAGGGTAGGGACCGGCCAACCCGCGAGGCTGATCCGCCTCATGGGCATGGTGTCCTTTGCGTTCCTAGCCGTTGGGATATTTCTCTGGGCCTTCGGAAAGAACCCTGTGCGGGCATACGGCGAGATCTTCCAGGGAGCCCTCGGGAGCACCTATGGGCTCACAGAGTTGCTCGTGAAGATGACCCCATTCATCCTCTGCGCATCCGCCACAGCCCTCCCCGCCAGGATCGGGCTGATCAATGTAGGCGCCGAGGGCCAACTGCACACAGGGGCGCTCATCGCCACCTGGGGTGCGCTCACCTTTGGGGACCTCCCCAGGGGAATCCTCCTGCCGTTCCTCGTCATCCTTGGCTTCGCGGGCGGTGCAATCTGGGGATCCTTTTCTGGTGCCCTACGGACCATGGTGGGGTTGAATGAGACGATCTCGACCCTTCTCCTAAACTACGTCGCGGTCCTCCTGGTTGAACACTACGTCCACGGCCCGTGGAAGGATCCTGCAAGCTTCAATTGGCCTTTTACGGCGGAGTTCACGGAGGCGGCTCGCCTCCCGACCTTCGGGAGCTCCCGGGTCCATTTCGGGCTTGTATTCGCTCTGACCGCTGTCGTTGTTCTCTACCTGGTTCTCAGAAAAACACGATGGGGGTACGAGATGCGCGTGATCGGCGACAACGCGGAAGCGGCCCGACGGGCAGGCATCCCGATCGGACGATATATCGTGCTCACCATGTTCATCGGCGGGGGGCTTGCCGGCCTGGCCGGGATGGCCGAGGTCTCCGCCATCCAGGGCCGACTCAGGCCCGGCATCTCGACCGGTTTCGGGTACACCGGCTTCCTGGTGAGCTGGCTGGCCTCGCATCATCCGATCGGCATCGTCATCATGGCGTTCCTCTTGGGTGTGCTGGCGCTGGGGGGAGACATGATCCAGATCAACCTGGGCCTCCCTTACTCTACCGTGAATATCATTATGGCGCTGATCTTCTTCATCGTGTTGGGAAGCGGACAGCTCAAGAAGATGGGGGCCTGAAGCATGTTCTTGTTCTTGCAAGGGGTGTTGACAGGTGCGGTCCGGTCTGAAACCTCGGTGCTCTACGCCACCCTCGGGGAGACGCTTGGCGAGAGAGCGGGCATCACGAACCTGGGGATGGAGGGTTGTATGCTCATGGGGGCCTGCCTTGGGTTCGTCACGATGGCCCACACGGATAACCTGGCCCTGAGCATGATGGCGGCGGCCCTGGCCGGCGGGCTCTCGAGCCTCATCCATGCCTTCCTGGTTGTGACCCGGCGGGCCAACCAACTCGCCAGCGGACTTGCCCTCATGTTTTTCGGTCTCGGCGTGACGGGATTCATCGGCAGACCCTACGTCGGCATGAAGATCCGAGGGCTCAATGAACTTCCGATCCCGTACCTTTCCGAGATCCCCTTCGTCGGCCCCATCCTGTTCACCCACGATGTCCTCACCTACTTGACATACCTCCTTACACCCCTTCTCTGGGTTTTCCTCTTCTATACCCGGTGGGGGCTGGCCGTACGAGCCGTGGGGGAAAACCGAACAGTGGCCTATGCCTCGGGTTTACGCCCATCATTGATCCAATACCTGGCGGTCTTTTTCGGAGGGATGTTGGCAGGCCTGGGGGGCGCTCATCTCTCCATCGCGTATACTCATATGTGGGTAGAAGGGATGACGGCAGGCCGCGGGTTTATCGCTGTTGCCCTGGTGATCTTCTCCATGTGGCACCCCTTAAGGGGGATGCTCGGGACGCTTCTCTTCGGGGGAGCGATCGCCTTCCAGCTCCAACTTCAGGCTCGAGGGTCGCGGATTTCGCCGTACATCCTTGATATGACGCCGTACCTTCTCACCTTAGCGGTCCTCCTCCTCTGGGGGCGGACACGCAAACATGCCATGCCTGAAGGCCTCAAGGCTGTCTTCGAGGGGGTGGACTGATGGACCTGCTTCCATCGTTCCATTGGAGAACAACTTTCCGTGAGAGGAGAACGAGGCTATGCGAAAGAGAACGAAACAGACAAGAATGCCTCTTGGAGTCGTCGGGCTCATCGTGGTCTTTCTTGTCAGCTTTGGAATCCTTCTCCGAGGAGCCACGGCTCAGGAGAAAAAGGTCCCGTCCAAGGACGAGAAACTGAAAGTGGGCTTCGTGTACGTGGGACCGAGGGATGACTACGGCTACAACTATGCCCACGACCAGGGCAGGTTGTGCATGGAGAAGAAGCTGGGATGGGTCGAAACGCTCCACGCCGAAAATATCCCTGAGAGTGCCGATGTGGAACGGGTCATGGAGCAGATGATCCGTCAGGGGGCAAAGCTGATCTTCCCAACCAGCTACGGCTATCTCGATCCGGCCATCAACGTCGCCAAGCGACACAACGATGTCATCTTCATGCACGCCGGTGGCTTCAAGACGGCGCCCAACCTGGGGACCTACTGGGCTTATATCTACAACGCGATGTATCTCTCCGGCATCGCGGCCGGAAAGCTCACGAAGACGAACAAGCTGGGCTTCGTGGCCGCCCATCCGATCCCCCAGGTGCTGGGCAATATCAACGCCCTCACCCTCGGTGCGCGTTCGGTCAATCCGAAGGTCGAGACTCACGTCGTGTTCACAGGAGGATGGTATAACCCCGGCAAAGAAGCGGAGGCGGCCAACTCGCTGGTGGATCTGGGGGTCGATGTTCTGACTCAGCACCAAGACTCCCCGATCGCCGTGGTACAGACGGCGGAAAAGAGAGGAGTCTACGCCGTTGGCTATCATTCCAAAGACCTCCAGAAATTTGCTCCGAAGGGCTGGCTTACCGGGGCCTCGTGGAACTGGTGCAATCTGTACGCCGATCTCGCCAAGGAGGTGAAAGATGGGAAATGGAAAGGAGGGCATCGCCGAGGCGGGCTTGAGACCGGCTATTTTGAACTCGCCCCCTTCGGTGCGGCCGTCCCCAATGATGTGCGCGACATGGTGATGAAAAAACGGAAGGAGATCCTGGATGGGAAGTATGTCGTCTTCCAGGGCCCGGTCAAGGACAACAAAGGAACCCTCCGGGTGAAAGCTGGAGAGAAACCGACCTTCGAGCGGATCGAGCAGATGGACTGGTTCGTGGAGGGAGTGGTGGGGACTGTGCCAAAGTAGGGACCTCCGGCCGATCCAACCTCTGATCCATGATCTCAATGGAGATGATCCTCAGGGACAGGAGGCGAGCCGTGCAAGTGACGGTCAAAGCCGATCCCTACGACTGGCCGTATGATGGCCAGATCGACCCCAAGCGCCTCGCCCTGCTGTTGATTGACTGGCAGCATGACTTCTGCGGCAAGGGCGGGTACGTGGACAAGATGGGGTATGACCTCTTCCTGACCCGGGCCGGCATTGAGCCGACCCGGCAGGTCCTGGAGGCCTGCCGGAAGATTTCCGGGTGGACCATCCTCCACACCCGAGAGGGCCACAAGCCTGACCTCTCGGATTGCCCCCCGAATAAACTCTGGCGGTCGAAGCGCATCCACGCAGGCATTGGGGATCCGGGTCCCTGCGGGCGGATTCTGGTGCGGGGTGAGCGGGGGTGGGAGATCATCGAAGAACTCACCCCCTTGCCCGGGGAGCTGATCATCGACAAGCCCACCAAGGGGGCCTTTACGGCCACGGATCTGGACCTGGTCCTCAAGAATCGCGGCATCACGCACCTGGTCCTGACCGGCATCACCACCGATGTGTGTGTGCACACGACCATGCGCGAGGCCAACGACCGCGGGTACGAATGCCTGCTCCTGGAGGACTGCACGGGGGCTACGGATTATGGAAATTACCTCGCTGCGATCAAAATGATCAAAATGCAGGGCGGTGTCTTCGGCGCCGTCTCTAATTCCCGAAACTTCCGCGAGGCGATCAGCGCTTTGGTGAGAATAGAACGGCCACGATATGCGCACGCGCGATAGCTTCCGGTCCGCTCTTTCCTTTATCCAGCGCTACTCTGCCGATTCCATGGAGAGGAGGCCAGCCTTTGTGTTCTCGCTCCCCGAGAGCCGACCACCGAACCCAAAGGCCCTTGAAGACGTCCCCCGTCAAGCGCCCATCACCCCTCATGAGAAGCTCACCATCGCCACGGCCGCGAGGCGCGTCCGGGAGGGCGCCCTAACCTGCATGGAGCTGCTGACCAAGGCCCTCCAGCAGATCCGCCAACAGAACAGCAAGCTGAACGCGTTTGTTCACATCATGGAAGAGGAGGCACTCCGTCATGCGGAAACGCTTGACGCGGAACGAAAGCGCGGGCATCTCAGAGGCCCCCTCCACGGCATCCCGATTTCGGTGAAGGATGTCATTCATGTGCAAGGGGTGAAAACCACCGCAAGCTCGAAGGTCATGGCCGATTTCGTCCCTCCGTACGACGCAACGGCGGTGGCCCTGCTCAAAAAGATGGGCGCCGTGATCATCGGGAAGACGAGCACGCACGAGTTTGCCCTTGGGGTCACGACGCCCCAAAGCCGAAATCCCTGGGACCCGACCCGGCTCCCTGGAGGTTCCAGCGGAGGGTCGGCGATCTCCATCGCCACAGGGATGAGCCTCGGGTCTTTAGGCACCGACACCCGGGCCTCTATCAGGATCCCGGCGTCCTTATCTGGTGTCGTCGGATACAAGCCAACCTTTGGCCTTGTGTCTACCTACGGGGTTGTCACCCTTTCATGGAGCATGGATCACGTGGCGCCCATGGCCAGCACCGTCGAGGACATCGCGCTGTTATTGAACGTCATCGTCGGGCACGATCCAAAAGACCCCGCGACAGTGGACCGGCCCAAGGAGGATTATATCCGCTACCTTCGAAAGAGCATCAAAGGCCTCAAACTAGGGGTCCCGGTCTACTCCCTCTACGATGCCCATTGGGAAGTCGAATCCGCCTTTGGGGAGGCGATCAGGACCTTCCAAACACTGGGCGCAGAGGTGACCAGGATCGAAGAACCCGGGCTTGAGGATTTTCAACAGGTCAATGCCGCCGGCCTGATTGTCAGCCGGTGCGAGGCGGCCGCTTTTCACCGATCTTTCTCGACCAGGCGGTCGCTCTACACGGAGGACGTTTTTGAACAGTTGGATGAGGCATCCTCGGTTCTGGCGACGAACTACATTCAGGCCCAACGATTCCGCGCTCACTTCCTGGAGCGTATGCTGACCCTTTTTCGGAGGTTTGACGCGCTTGCGATGCCGACGAGCCCTGTCCCTGCTCCTCGCATCGAAGAGAGCGAGCGATTTCTTCTGATCCTTTCACGGAACTGTGTCCCTTGGAGCTTCATCGGCTTTCCGGCGATCTCGACCCCCTGCGGGATAACGTCGAATCGCCTTCCCATCGGGCTTCAGCTCGTGGGAGCCCCGTTTACCGACGGGATCATTCTGGCGTTGGCATCGGCCTTTGAGGGGACGCATTAGGTGATGCGCAAAGAACATGTCTGAACGTGATGGTGCGTTCAGACAGGGGCAAAGGCACCTCCTGACATCAGGGAGGCGCCTTTTTTTACTTTCCTTCCTGTCTGAGGGCTTCGGCGGTTTGAGGGAGTTCGTCCAGGAGCTTGGGGTTGATCGCGTAGATCGTCGAGAAGGGTTTCAGCTTCGCATAAAGCTTCTCCTCCTCTGTCTTCCCGAGGAGGAGGGTTGGGAGGCTCGTCCCATTGGTCTTCGTCAGGGTGATCTCCATCTTCGGCTTATCCAAACTGTAGCGCTTCAGCTCGTCGCCTTTCTCCGTGACGATCGCCTGGAACTCCAGGTCTTTGAGGGAAAAGAGCAGCGCGGAAACCTTCCCAGCCCTGGCCTCACCATCCTCCGGGGTCTTCAGTTTCCATGTGTCACCCGTTTTCTCGACGACGATGGCTCTGTCCGGGTAGCGGAAGGCGAGGGTTTTGATGTCGATCGTTTCAAAGGCCAGGAGGCGGCGATCCTGAAGGGTGGAAGGGTTGGTGTTCAAGTCGTCAAAGAGGCGGGCCTCCACCATGACGATCCCCTCTCCGGGATCGGCCTTGGCATAAAACGCATCTGGCCTCTTTGCGGCCTTCGCCATGAGGAGGACCTTATGCCTCTTCTCCCCCTGTTCCCAGATGCGGACCGTGAGGGAAGGCCGGTCCAGGCCAGAGGGGGTCAGGCCCCGCTTGTCGGCGACGGTGAACTCTTTCACCCGGGCATCCTTCAGACTCCACAGGAGTCGATCCACCTGCCGCTCGTCGGCCCTCCCCTTGATGGGCGTGAGGAGCCACCATTCCTTCCCCTGCCTCGCCAAGGTGAACTCCCCGGCAGGGCTCGAAACCTCCAGCTTCTCTACCTTGTCCCGATCAAAGGCCAGGACCGTTTTGTCTCGAAGGTCGTAAGCCGTCTTGTTGAGATCTCGCTCCAGGGCTTCGGGGAGGAGGAGGATGGCCGGCTGATCCTTCAGCTTGGCGTAGAGGAAGCTCCCACTCGGGTTCTTGGTGCCCAGGAGGAGGGGGGAAAGGAACGCGCCATTCTTGAGCGTGACCCTCACCTGAAGGGCGGGCGGATCGAGGCCGAACTCCTTGAGGTTTGGGGAGCTTTCCTCCAGGGTCCGTTCGATCGTAGCCCTCGTCAGGACCGAGACAAGGTAACTGATTGCCGTCTGATCCCCCCTGGCCCGGATCGGATCGACGAGGGTCCACTCATCCCCCTCCCTTTTCATGGTCAGCCGCTCGTCCCCGCGGTTAAGGGAGACCTCCATGACCGCATCCTGGGTGAAGGAGTAGACCCTCTTCCCGGCTTCGCCCGACGGCTTTTCCCTTCGATGCTCGGAGAGGTAATAAAGGCCGGCAAGGATGATCAGGATGACGAAGAGAATCAGGGTCGTCCTGGTACTCATACGGCCCGCTTCCTTCGGATCAGCACGACCGCTCCGATCATGAGGATCGAAGCGGGAAGGATGACCACGGGGAGCCAGAAGACGAGCTTTCCCTGGGAGGCGGTGAGGATCAGGGGGGTGGAAGTGAGCTCCTTCGGACGGATGGCGATCAGATCCTCCTCCTCGGCCAGCCAGCTTAAAGAGTTCAAGAAAAGGTCCAGGTTCCCCGAGAAACGAAGATTGCCGTTGGCCGCGAAAACAGAATTGCCGTAGACGACAATCCTTGCCTTCTTCTTGTCCTTGGAGTCCTTCTCGCCCTTGGACTCGATGGTGGCCACGATCCCGACCGGGACCGGTCCCTTCCGATCCTTCCCCTCGTCAAAGGCGGCCTCCCCCCGGTCCAGACGGGCCCGATCCGTCTCGGCCCAACTGCCCGGGAAAGGACCTGTCTCGGCCAACCGTTCCGCCTGGACCCCCTGGGGAAGCTTGGACTGAAGATCCACCGAACGGGCATAGGGGAATAGGGATGCCAGCCTGAAGCCTTGGGTGATGGGGTGGGGATGGTAGGTGGAGATGACGGGCATCAATTCGTTCCCGCCAAAGACGCGGCTATAGCGGTCTACAATGACATCGTCCCCAACCACGATGCCGTACTCGTCCAGGAAGGTCTTGAGCGATGGGGCCGAGAAAGGGTCTAACAGGATCAAAAACTTCCCGCCGTGCTCCACATAGGTTTTCAACGCCTGAAGCTCAGAGGCTTCCAGGTCCTTCTTCGGTCCGGGGATGACGACGACTGAGGCCTCCTCGGGGACCTGAGGTTCTCGGAGCAACAGGAGTTCCCGGACCTGGTAGTTCGCCTTCTCCACCGCCTCCTTGATGCCGCTATAGCCCGTCCGTGACGGATCCTCCAAATCCCCTTCCCCGTGCCCTTTCAGGAAAGAGATCGTCCGCTTCCCCTCCCTGGTCACGCGGATCAAGGCGTTAGTCAACCGCTCCTCGTCTAAGAGATCCAGCCGCTCCTCCTTCTCTTTGGTTTCCAAGATCACGGTGCCATAGTTCGTGATCCCGTACCGTCGGGCCCGTCCCGGGTTCCGGTCAGGATCGACGAACTCGAAATGGAATCTGGAGGAAAGGTTCGCATATTGCCTGAGAAGGTCCTCGGTCCTCTGCCAGTCCGGGTGGTCAGGGGTCAGAAAGGCCGCCGCCTGGACATCCTTGGTCAAAGAGCGGAGGACCCTTCGGGTCTGATCGGAGAGGGTGTAGCGCTTCCCCTGGGTCAGGTCAAAGGTGGTGTTGTACTTCATCGAAAGGGCCTCGACCAGGGCGATGATCCCGAGGAGGAGGAGGCTCATCAGGGCAACGTTCAGGCCATACCGGGTCGATCGCTTCGCCAGGGATGCCCTGATCCGATGGAAATCGAGGTAGAACCAGACGAGGAGGAGGAGCGCCCCCAGGAGGGCCATGATCAGGGACAGGGTCTTCCACTCCGGCTTGATCTGGGAGACGAGACCCCCTCCCAAGACCAGGAGAAGACCAAGCTGGGCGATCCAGCTCTTCATCCTATCCCCTCCACCGTTTGGATTCGAGGACCCGCAGGGCCAAGAATGAAAAGAGGATCGTGAAGTTCATGTAGTAGATGAGATCCTTGGACTCGATGACCCCTTTGGCGAAGGAATCCAGGTGGTCAATGACCGAGATGTGGGTGATGACCGTGCTGAAGGGGGGCCCGGCCAAGTTCCCCACCCATCCGATGACCCAGAGGATCAAGAGGGCGCCAAAGGCTGAGATGGCGGCAACGATCTGGTTCTCCGTCATGGAGGAGGCCAGGGTCCCGAGGGCGATGAAGGCCGCCGCCTGGAAGAGCAGGCCGAAGAGTCCGGTCGCGACAGGCCCCCATTCGATCGGTCCGATGAAGGCGAGGATGACAAGGGAGGGGAGGAGGGAGGCCACCATGCCTATTGAGAGGATAAGGGCTGCCAGGAATTTCCCCAACAGGACCTCGATGTCCCGCACCGGGTACGTGAAGAGGAGTTCTGCCGTTCCCACCCGTTTCTCCTCGGCAAACAGCCGCATCGTGACGACCGGGAGGAGAAAGAGCAGGGTAACGCTGGAGTTCCTGAAGAACGGTCGGAGGACCAGCTCGGTCAGGTTCAGACCTTGGGGCATCATCCGGCTCATGGTGGCCCTGAGGCTATCCAGATGGAAGGAATACACCAGGATGTAGAAGAAATAGCCGGAGATCAGGGCGAAGATCCCCAGGACCACGTACGCGATAGAGGAGGCAAAGTAGGCCCGAAGCTCCCGTTTGAAGATGGGCAAGATGTGCATTGGACTCCTCAACCTGTTATGTTTCCTTGTCTTACTGACGGCTGATGGCTGACGGCGGACGGCTTACGGTTGCTCTTCGCTGACCAGCTTGATGAAGACCTCTTCCAGCGTCAGGTCCGCCGGCCGAAGTTCCAGAAGCCCCCACCCATTCGACACCACCGCCCTGGCGAGGGCCTTCCTGATCTCCTCCGTCTTCTCCGTTTCGATCAGGTACGATCCGATGCCCTCCACGAAGGCCTTCTCCTGGACCCGGACAACCCCCGTGAGACAGCGGAGCCCCTCCTGGACAGTCTCTTTAGGCCCCTCGACCTTGACCAGGAGCCGGGCCGTCTTCTGGAGCTGTCCCGCCAGGTTCTCGGAGGTGTCCATGGCGACAATCCGGCCCTGATTGATGATAATGACCCGCTGGCAGAGGGCACTTGCCTCGGAGAGGATATGAGTGGAGAGGAAGACGGTCCTCGCCCCCGAAAGCTCCCGGATCAAGGAGCGGATCTCAATGATCTGCGTCGGGTCGAGGCCGACCGTGGGTTCGTCGAAGATGAGGACCTCTGGGTCGTTCACCAAGGCCTGGGCCAGGCCAACCCGCTGTTTGTACCCCCGGGAGAGGAAACCGATCAGCTTGTTGGCCATGTCGGCCACCCGGCACCGCTCCATGACCTTCTCCACCCGCTTCTTCCGCTCCTTGCCCACCAGACCCTTCAAAGAGGCCACGAAGTCCAGGTAGGCCCTGACCCGCATCTCCGGATAGAAAGGAACGTTCTCGGGGAGATAGCCGATCCGCCTCTTGACTTCCAAAGGGCGTTCGAACACATCGTAGCCGGCGACCCGGGCCCGGCCGGAGGTGGCGGGGAGGAAGCCGGTCAAGATCTTGATGGTCGTCGTCTTGCCTGCCCCGTTCGGGCCCAGGAAGCCGACGACCTCCCCCTTCTCGATGGTAAAGGACACATCCGCGAGGGCCTGAACCGGCCCGTAGTACTTGGTCAGCGACTCAACCTCGATCATGGGCAGGGTTCCTCCATGGTGCGTGACGTCCAAGGGTATAAATATAGCGTGAAAAACAGAGAATGCAAGCATTTCGTGAACCCCTGGGGTTAGGCTCCTGGCCAAAGATGCAACGGGAAGCACCCACCGGAGAAGAAATGGAAGAGCTTCCGCTGGACCGAGGCTGATGCAGGCAGTATAATGGTGACAAATGTCATCAAAGGAGAACAAAGATGCCAAAGGCGGCTCGTGCAACCCTCAGGCTGGAGGATGAAACCGGCCAAGCTGTGGAAGAGATAGCCCGACAGGAACGCCGGTCCAAAAGTGCGATCCTGCGTGAGCTTTTGGAGGAAGCGATTCGCCTGCGCCGCTGCCCCGGAATCCTCTTCGTAGCCGGTCCGATCGGCCGCCGGCCGGTGATCGCTGGCACCGGGCTGGAAGTCTGGGAGGTCATTGCCGCCTACCGGGAGTGCGGGGAACATTTCGAGAAGCTCCATCAGGTGTATGATTGGCTCACCCCCACCCAGCTCCGGAGCGCCCTCGCCTACTATCGCTGTTATCCAACGGAGATCGACGAGGAGATCCGTCGCCAGGAGGCGCTCACCGAGGAAGAAGCCCAACGGCGCTATCCCCATCTCTTCCTTCCCCCCGCTGCTCCCCGCAGCCGTCGGAAAAGATGGGATAGATGAAGCTCTATCTGGATGAGGACCTCAGTGCTCGGGTAGCGAAGGCCTTGAGAAAGCTGGGGTATGACGTGGTCTCCTCCCACGAGGTGGGCAACGATGGGCTGCCAGACGAGGCCCAGTTGAGCTATGCGGTTTCCCCAAGATTTTGGTCCTGGTGGAGAGCCGCTATCCCCGGAGCGCGATTGGAGCACAGGTACGGGCGTTAGAGCGGTATTTAGCGGAGCGAAGGGATGACCCCAACCTCATGGACTGCGTGGAATATGTGTAGCCTTTCCGGTTCATCAAGGGGCTCGGCCTTCTCCCCTTTTCTCCCGAGGAGGGAGTGCCTTACGGGCACGGGATCGGCTGGCTGACGATGAGGTTATTGCCTTCGTTGGCTTCCTCGATTGTGTCCTCGGCATCGATCTGGACAAGGAGGAACTGGCCCTCGATGGGATGCGGCGCCCTTGAGATCCCGAAAAGAGAGACACCCTCTCCCGGGAGGAGGCTCTCCGTCACCTCACGAGACCGGAGGAGCGTATCCCCCCCCGCATCCAGCGTGGCATCGTTTGAAAGGAAGAACATGACGCTAAAGCTCTCGGCTGTGGCCTCAGTGCCAATGTTTAAGATGCGGACCCTGTAGAGAAGCAGGTCTCGTGGGCCCACGGGCCGACAGATCAGATGGGTGATCGCTCCCGTGAGGTCAGGGCGACTCTCTACGCTGAAGCTCGTCAATGGTCCCGTGAGCACTCCACACAGGAACCTAGTACAGAAAAGGTGGGTGATGACTTCAACGGTGTAGTCCCCAGCGGGTAACTGTCCAATGGGCTCGGTGATGCTCCAGGGTTTGATGACTGCTGCACAAGCCTCAGCTTCCGGATGCAATTCGATCAGGATGCTGATGAAGATCACGTTCCCAGCGAGGGTATGGCTACTGCCCAGCACCTCGGGACAGGAGTCGCTAAAAGTGCCTGAGACAATAACCTCGATAGAATCCTCGGGGGTTGGGTTTGGCGGGTCTACGCCGACCTCGGTCACACAGACCCCCCTTTCTGGTATGCCCCCACAGACCACCGAGTTTGCCCCTGCTCTTTCCAGAGCCAGTAATCCCAGCACGGTCCCCACGATCAATAGGACCAACACCACCCGTATATGGCAGAGCTTCATGGCTTCCTCCCTTAAGACTCTTTTCACGCGAGTAGCCTGTCGCACTCACCCCCCTCCCCCTTGAAGGGGGGGACGGGTGGGGGGTGGCATTCCACCCAACCTCACTGGGGTGAAGGGCTCGCTGGGGGTACAGGCGGGAACGCATGCGTGACGAGGTTGCTGACCGTGCAGCTTGCGTGTTCGACGGCCTGGAATAAAAGCGTTCGGCCACCGGCAGTCGCCGGAATGAAGCCACTCAGGCTCGCGTGACCACTTTCATCCGCCGCATCGCTTCCTGCCACTTTGGGATTGTGGATGTCAACCGTCTCCACACATGACGGGATGGGGGTAGAGCCGGATTGCTTACCATAAATAAAGTAG